>CAMJWQ010000010.1 GCA_946409475.1 uncultured Lachnospiraceae bacterium | reverse complement strand
CGTACTCTTTCTCGCAAACCTGTGTGTAGATCTGCTTTTTGGTAAAGACACGTCCTTTGTTGGAGGCCAGAAACAGTAATAAATCAAATTCCTTACCAGTCAGGTCAACGGATTCTCCGCTTACACAGACAGTCCGGTTTTCCTTGTCAATCACCATATTTTTAAGATTGAGAATATCAGTAGAAGTAGTTTGATTAAATGTTGTGTAGCGCCTTATAAGCGAACCTATTCGAGCCATCAGTTCATTAATGCTGAAAGGCTTTGTTAGATAATCGTCCGCACCAAGCCGTAAACCGGTCACCTTATCAATCTCATCTCCTTTGGCTGTAAGCATAAGTACCGGAACCGTACTGCTTTTTCGTATTTCAGATAAAACTTCGAAACCATTCATACCGGGTAGCATTATATCTAAAATTATAAGACAATACCTATCTTTGTATTCTACTAATTTTGACAGTCCGGAATTGCCTGTATAGGCCACATCAGACTCTAATCCCTCTTGCTCAGTACATTTTTGCATCAACACACACAGCTCTGTATCGTCATCTATAATCAAAACTCTGTTTACCATGATTCCCTCCTGTATCAAAGTTCTTTTTTCTTACATCTGCAGGCTTTTAGCATCCTTGGATTAACCTTCCTCCTTAACGGTTTCCAACACCTATGTCCATTTTAAGTATGCGACACAGATGTCGGAAAGTCAATGAGTAAATTGTTGCAATTCCACATTTTGGTAAGTAATGTGACTATGGACACAGTCATGAAAAACTGCTTGTTGGGTTACGCCTTTGAGGACCGGGAAAGAACGTTCCCCGGTTAAAAAATCACATCACTTCCATGATAAAAACCGATCACGGAGGTAATGCAATCCCAGAAACACACTACACCGGAAAGCTATCCCGCAAACACAAGGCTCCCCAGCCAAACATACTATTGGGATACACCCTTTCCGCCGGTAAGGGTCTTGTGCCGCGGAGAAGGTATGCCCGCACCTTTTCCCCATACAGAAAAGGATCATTTCCGTTAACAATTCCCCACTGCATTAATAATGCGGCACTGCCCGTTACGAAGGGCGTGGCCATGGAGGTACCGGAGCGTGCGGTATAACCGCCCCCCGGGCTGCTGGAAGTGATATTCACTCCGGGTGCGACCAGATCCGGTTTAATTGCCAGCCCGGGACTGACAAAGCCTCTTCCGGAAAAGCTGGCATAACTGTCCGTCCTGGCATCATAAGCACCTACGGTAATGACTCTTCCCGCAGTGGACGGTATTGTCAGGGATAAATTAGGATTGGGAAGCAAAAACTGGGTTCCCACATTTAAGGCCGATGCACTGGGAAGCCACATATTGTAATTTCCCGACTTTATTTCTCTTGGTATTAATTCAATTCTCCAAACGCCGCTGTCAATATAGGTGTTTCTGGGAATAAAATCAATATAAATTTCCTGTGCCGTAGAATAAGGACTTGGCTCTCCGTAATACATTAAGAGCTGGGTATTTCCCATATTAAATCTCTGGGGACCCAGAAAGCTTTGAAAGGGCCCTGCCTCCAGGCCTGCGGGATTGATGATTCTGATATCCGCCACATCCAGGTAGGATTTCCAAATCTGCACATTTAATATGCTTTCATAATTGGCAACGGCCAGCTCTACGGTTTCCGTATTCCCTTCCGTTAAGATACCCGAAGTATGACCCGCAGCAGCTCCTTCATTTCCACTGCCGACGCAGATAACAGTTTTCCATATATTAGCAATATCATTTAAATAGGTTTCTATGAGAGACGACCCGTCGTGAGAGCCGTAAGTATTTCCAAAGCTCAAATTGATGGCAACAGGCATTTCCAGGGCTATGGATCTTCTCACCACATAATCTACTGCCTGCATAAGCTCGGAGGTTCTGGGAAAGAACTCTCCCGTAGGGTTGCCCAGCTTTACAATCAAAAGCTCGCTTTCCGGTGCCACACCTCTGTTAAAGCCGCCGCTGGCTCTCCCGTTACCGGCGGCGATTCCCGCCACGTGGGTTCCGTGGCCGGAGGTATCCGTACTGGGAACAATTTGCCTTTGCCCGGGGACCGTTGACTGTGCCAGGGCTTCATTAATTTGTTCGCCGGAATAAACCGTGCCTATCTTATACCCCTCAGGGGGAGCTCCCGGTATGGTCTGATCCCATAATTCCACAATCCTGGTGGTGCCGTCAGCATTTCGGAAATCAGGATGGGAATAATCAATCCCCGAATCGATAACGGCAACCAAAACTTCTCTTCCTGACAAGGATAGCTCTCCTGTTTGTACATAATTAATACAGGATGCTCCCCTGCCCTCACGGACAGCAAAAAAAAGCATCTTGGGCTTTTCAATAAATTCAATCTGCGGTAGGCCCGCTAAGCTTTCAATCAGACTTTCAGGAACGGAAAGAATGGCATATTCATTATATAATTCCACAACAGAAATGTTAATGGCTTCCAGATCCCGGAGACTGCCGTTATATTTTACAATGATATCCCATCTGTTTTCCAGGGGATTGTATCCCACATCCAGATTTAAGGACTTTTCCCTTTCCTCCGGAGTCGCTTCTAAGGCAAGATTTAAGAGATTCTCTATTTTTTGGTCACTCAAACTATTTACCTGCTTTTTTATAAGTTTATGAAATGATAAGCTCCGTATTCCATTAAATGAAAAGTATACGGTAATATTTTTATACCGGATATATATTTTTTTAACAGCCGGCGTCAAAATCTTCCGATAACCGCGCTGCCAATAATGCCAGACTATACCAGGTCCCAAAATCTATCGCTCCCGAAGCGGGTATCCCCAAAATTATTTGACAGGCCCTTACCGCCTCAGCGGTCATTTCATCATATACACCGCTCGAAACGACTTGAGGAATGTAAGTATATGTCCTTCTGATGACATTTATTTGATTTTGAATCATCCTGACCTTCTCCCCTTCCATACCTGTATGTAAATCGTATCCGGACCAGGGAAACACAATATTGGCGATAAGATCAGCCGTATTGACGATAAGTGTCTCACCGTAAAAATACCGCAGTATGGCAATTGCCCGATATCCTTCCTCTCCGAGCCTTTTTGCCGTCCATTTATCCATCATATTGCACCGGTTTTCCGCAGCGCCGTTACCATATTGGGTTAAAACGGGCTGTCTGGCACCGGGCCTTGCAAGATATTGATGAAACAGATAATCAACAGCCAGGCTGATGTTATCATAATAATTTCTTCCGTAAATCCATTTATTATCAAAAGAGCTGGTATTGGTAATGTGAAAATGATAGCCCTGCTTCGGATACCAGTCCGTATAGATCCGATTTAAGGTAAAGGAAACCGTAGCTAAAATAACCGCATGAATCGTTTCCTCCGGCCATGTGGGATAAATTTCATTACATACTACATTTTTTATATAATCTTTAAAAAAATCACATACATTATCTGAAAAGTTATCACCCGGAATACTTAAATGTACAATTATGCACGCCGGAATCATAACCTGCTGTTCATTCGGCTGGGACATCTCTTTTATCTCACCTTCTGCAATTTTGGGCGAATGATAGCCCACCAGCTCATGGGGGCCTATGGTAATAATTTTCGTATCACTGATGGCATCCTTCGGGGGCATGGCAACAGGCTGTATGGCAGTTACTTCCGGAAAAACCTGTGTTCCGTAGACCTCGACATTTTTCAATCCGGGTGCGGATACCAGTACGGCATATTCCGTATAGGGCAGGACATTTGAAGGCTCCATACTGTATTTGAGGGGAGGCGCGGGCAGCTTCACCACAGGCGTCTGTCCTGATTGGTCCGTTTTTAAATCATACACTAAAACATTCGGGCTTCCCATACGGTAAACCCGGACCGAAGCGTTACTGACAGGCTCACCTCCTATTTCGCGGGTAACGTTAACCTGTAATTTCCCAAAGGACTGAGTATTTATTTGCGTAGAGCGTATCCTGTTTGGCATAAATTCATAACCCTTTTTTATTTCCTTTTCATATTTATGTATATGCCGTAAATGAAAGAATAACCCTAAATTTATGTATGAATCTCACCGTAATTATTGGAAACATAAATTTGCGGGTCAAGAAATATTTTTGTTTAGAAGCAACGATGAGAGCATCCACCCAAGGGTAAATGCTCCCATTTCTTTTATAACAGCACAAATGGAGGACCATATTATTATGCTTCCGCCATATCAGCTCCAACATTGCCGGAAATATGCTGCTTTGCCTGCCATGCTTTCCCTTCACTTCCGAATATCTTCATGAAATGCTTTGCCTTTTCCTTATATCCCAGCTCCAGCATGGGGAACAGCGCATAGACGTTATTTCCTTCCATACCCACTTCCTGTACCTTATCGTAAGCAGCCTTAAAGACATCATTGGCAATGTTTACTTTACAGATCCCTTTTTTACATGCTGCTGCCAGATTCTCATCACCTGTTCCCGAACCGCCGTGCAGTACCAAGGGTACCGGTACCTTTTGTGAAAGCTCTTCCAATAAATCAAAGCGTAATTTCGGTACTCCTTTATAAACTCCGTGAGCGGAACCGATGGCAACCGCCAGACAATCCACTCCCGTTTCTTCTACAAAGCGAACCGCTTCTTCAGGAACCGTCAAAGCAGAAACACCGTCCACATCATAATTGGAGCCTACACCGACATGACCAAGCTCGGCCTCCACTTCTACGCCGGCTGCATGGGCGATCCTGGTCAGTTCCCTGACCTGCGCCACATTTTCCTCGTAGGGAAGCTTTGAGCGGTCTACCATAATGGTATTAAACCCTGCCTGTATACCGTGGATAGCTGCTTCAAAGGTATCACTGTGATCCAGTATCAATGCCACGGGCACCCCTGCTTTGACCGCCATATCATTCAGAATCCTTCCAAAATACTTCATATCCTTATTATGGCCGTCACCGCACAGCATAATAAGCGGGGAATTCGTCTCTTCTGCCGCTTCTATACAGGCTCTGCAGGATAATTCATTCACTGCGGCAATGGCAGGTACTCCGTATCCACCTTTTTTTGCTCTGTCTAAAATATCTGAAATTGCTACTAACATATTTTTCTCCTCTTTTCTATAAATTCCTTTGTCAGTTTTTCAATCTGCTCCGCAGTTTTTTCACACATTACGGCGGCTCCTAATTGCCGGCACTCATCTACCGTAAGCTCCCTGAGCAAATCCTTAGCTTCCAGAATTGCGGAGGCTGTCATACTTAATTCATCTATTGCAAGCCCTATTAATATGGGTATCATCCTGATATTGCCTGCCGCTTCTCCGCACATACCGCATGGGATTCCTGCTCTATGGGCAGCTTCGATGGTATTTTTGATCAGATACAGAACTGCCGGATGAAAATGATTATATAAGGATGCCACTGTTTCGTTACCTCTGTCTACCGCCAGGGTATATTGGGTCAGATCATTCGTTCCTATGGAAAAGAAATCACATTCCGGAGCAAATAAGTCGGCCAAAACGGCCACAGAAGGAACCTCCACCATAATACCGACAGGTATTTTTTCTTTTACGGCTATCCCCTCATCCGCCAATTCCTTCCTGCACTCATTTATCATTCCCTTTGCCCATCTTAACTCCTCCAGGGAGGAAATCATAGGAAACATAATATGTAAATTTCCGTATACAGATGCCTTCAATAATGCCCTGATCTGCATTTTAAAAATATTTTTTTCCTGCTTACACAGCCGGATGGCCCGTAATCCAAGGAAAGGATTTTCTTCCTTTTTCATTCCTAAAGCCGGAACCTCTTTGTCACCTCCGATATCCAGAGTACGCACAATGACCGTTTTGTCTTTCATTGTCTCCAGCACTTTTTTATAAGCCAGAAACTGTGTTTTTTCAGAGGGAAGGTCTTTTCTGCCCAAGTATAAAAATTCGGACCGGAACAGGCCGATACCGTCTGCCCCCTTCTCCATGATACGGGTTACGTCTTCGGTAGAACCTATATTACCGTACAGATTAATCTTCTGCCCGTCCTTTGTAAGGCTTTCCCGTTTTGCGAGTTTTTCCAGCCTTTCTTTTCTGATTCTTTCCTCCTGCTGCCTGCTTTTAAAATATGCCATTTGTCCTTCCGTTAAGTCGGTGAATATTTCACCGGTACTCCCGTCAAAGGCTATGGTATCCCCTGTTTTGATGTTATCCATTAAGCCCCGTACTCCTACGATTGCAGGTATTTCCAATGTTCTTGCCAAAATGGCCGTATGAGAGGTATTTCCCCCCATTTCCATTAACAGGCCGGCCACATGTCCGACATCCATGCCCGCAGTAGCCGAAGGGGTGATATCATGCCCTGCTATAATTGTCGGTTCCGGGAGATTACTAAGGTCCGTACTTTCGCAATGCAATATTTTACGAATAATCCTGTTTTTAATATCCTTGATATCCAAAGCCCGGAGCGATAAATATTCATCCTCCATTGCTTCAAAGGCCCGGATGTATTCCGTTAATATCTGTTCCACTGCCTTCGCAGCACTCATGCCGCCTGAGACAGCCTCTTTAATGGGATTTATCATACCTTCGTCCATGAGAATCGTGCAATGGGCATCTAATATCTCCGCAGCCTCTTCTCCTGCTTCCTTTGCCGTTTTTTCTCTCAGCGTCACAGTTTCGGAATAGACCTTCCGTAAGGCTTCCTCAAACATCTTCATTTCCTCCGCTACCGTTTTTACCTGGCCAGTGATAGCTATCTCCTTTTCCTGAAACAATAACACCTTTGCATAACAAAATCCTTTTGAAGCTCCGAATCCTCTCATATCCATCACCTCCTTCCGCCCTGCTTTCTGCTTATTCCGCTAAACCTTCTTCTATTAATTGTACGATCTGGCCGCATGCTTCCGCTTCTCTGTCACCCGTACAAATTATTTCAATTTCCATTCCACAGTTAATCCCTGCTGCCAGCACACCAAGCATGGACTTTGCATTATACGTCTTATCCCTGAAGCCAATCTCCACCGCACACGGATATTGCTGTGCTTTTTTTACCAAAGCATTGGCAGGACGTGCATGTAATCCGGTTTTAGAAACAACAACTACCTTCTTTTTTATCATACTATTTATCTCCCAGCTTAAAATTTTATAATGATACGAAAAGTATCGGGTCTCACCGCAGCTTCAAAAGCCTCATCTGCTTTTTCCATCGTATAGATACCGGAAATTAATTTTTCCGGATTTATAATACTTTTAGCCAGCAGGTTCACCGCACGGTTAAAAGATCGTACACTGGGGCTGACAGCACCCGTAATAACGGCCTCGGAATTATGGAGCCAGTTCGGACTGATTTCAAAGGGTTTGTCCGGATGCTGGGAGCTGTACATAACGCATCTGCCCATATAGGCAGTCATCTGTACCGCCTGTTTTGCTACCTGGGAAATAGGTGTTGTATTAAATACCACCTCCGCACCTCTTCCCTCCGTGACAGACTTGATAAACTCTACCGGATCCGTTTCCAGGGGGTTACAGGTGATATCACAGCCTAAGGCTCCGGCAATCCGTCTTCTTTCAGCATCCGGTTCGCTCATAATAACTCTTGCACCGCTTAATTTGGCACACATGACATGGAGCATACCCATAATGCCGCCGCCTAAAACAACCACATCATCTCCGAGCTCAATCCTGCCCTTTTCGATACTATTGAGTACACAGGCTAACGGTTCGGCAAACACAGCCTTTTCATCCGGTATCTCATCCGGTATCTGATAAGCCTGGGAGGCACTAATTACCAAATACTCTCCCATCCCTCCGGTACCGGGTATCTCCATTTCCGAAGAGTCCAGATTATTTATCTCCACACATAGATTTTCCTCGCCTCTCCTGCAGAAATAGCATTTTCCGCATACATTGATTAATCTGGCCACTATTTTCTTCCCAATGGGAAATTCTTTTTCATTTACACCGGTACCAAGTGCAGCGACCTCTCCCACAATTTCATGACCGCCGACAAAGGGTAACGGCATTCTGGATTCTCTTGTATATGTTCTTTGCTCCCATGTACATATGGCACATTCTTTAATTTTCATTAAAATCTGATCTGCTTTGGGAGCAGGTTTCCTTACTTCCTTTATTTCTACTTTTCTTTCATCTGCTATTGCCACAACTTTCATTTTTTCATTCATTTTCTGTCCCTTCCTTCCCGTCTATATTCCGTTATAAAATTCTTTGTATAAGGTTTCCAGCTCCTCTTTTGTAGGATCCTTGGGGGCAAATAAGATATTGGCATCCGCCGCCGCTTTCTTTATGTATCCCGGAATCCTAATGAAATACTCTTCTCTTGGTATTCCTATATCCTCCAGGGTTTTCGGCATTTGAATACTGTTATATACATCACGTATCCCGGCAAGCAGCTGCTCGTGTTTTTCCTCCGCCGTTCCCGTATAGCCTAATTGTTCCGCCACTTCTTCATAGATGGGCTGAGGCCCTAAATATCTCATGGTATACGGAAGCAATAATCCGGTCATAAGTCCATGGGGCTTTCCGAAGTCTCCTCCTGCCTGGTCCATTCCATGAGCCATACCCGTAATGGAATTATTAATTCCGGCTCCTGCCATCGTAGCTGCGATATGAACGGCCTCTCTGGCTTTTTTATCTCCGGCATAGGATTTTGGCAGATTTTTGATTAAAGCCACTGCCGCCTGTACGCACTGCATCCTGACCATGGTACCCGCTAACAGAGATGCTCCCGCCTCCAACGCATGGGCCAATGCATCCGCTCCTGAATAGGCAATATTTTTTAAAGGCAGGCTGTCCAGTAATGCAAAATCCATTATGGCAAGCTTCGGTATAATTTCATTCGTTAAAATCATGGATTTTCTCTTTTGCTCATCCTTTACCACCGCACATCCTGTCGTCTCCGACCCCGTACCGCTGGTCGTAGGAACAACAATCAGCTCTGCCTTTCCCGGGAAAGGCCGTACTTCATAAGCCTTCGATGCTTTTTCCCAATCATAATCCGGAAGTTCATAAAACAGCCACAATGCTTTAGCCGCATCCATTACGGATCCTCCTCCGATTGCAATAATATACTCCGGTTTAAATTCCCGAATTTTTTTTATCGGCCCGGCAAGCATCTGCCTGTCAGGTTCTTTCGGAACGCTGCATATTACCTGATAATGACTGTCCTTTAACATATCCCGGCATATTTTTTCCTCCAGACCCAAAGCACTCATTATCATTTCGTCAATGACAAGGGCAATCTTTTTGTCCTTGTATTCCCTGATTTTCTCGATGCTCCCCCTTCCCATTACATATTGTGTGGTATGAAACATTGTGTACTGCATATTTACTCCTTTCCTTATGCTAACCTAATATTCCGGTTAATCCGCCTATCACGCCGACAGCGACGATATACAGCATGACCCGTATGGAGGAATGGCCCTTTTGCAACAGCTTATAAACCCCCAAGGTCAGCAAAAGCGGTAATACTTTCGGCAATATGGCATCAAATAACTGCTCCTGAATACTGAATACGGAATCCGCACTCTGTTGTATGTTGATTCCGCAGCTCACAGATACATAGTTGGCCACTAATGCGCCAAGAACCATACATCCCATTATATTAGCTCCGGAAATTATTTTATTTACGATACCATTTTCCAGCATTTTTAAAATAGCATCGCTGCCCTTTTTGTATCCCATCATAAAGCCCGTATAGGAAATTCCAAAAACAACGGCCACCATAATAAGGGAATATATAACCGGTGAGGCTACGTTTCCATTCTTTGCAAGATCTATGGCAAAGGCCAGCAATAAGGGTACAATAACTCCCTGAATGACCGTATCACCAATACCGGACATAGGCCCCATTAATCCCGACTTTACGGAGGTTACGGCATCATCATCAATTTCGGCTCCCTGGGCCTTCTGCTCCTCCATAGCTGCCGTAAGTCCCACAATAGAGGATGCAAAACAGGGCTCACAGTTGAAAAATCCCGTATGTCTCCTTAATGCCTCTCTTTGCTTCTCCATATCTTCCTTATATAATTTCCTGGCAACGGGAACCATGGAATGAAGAAATCCGGTACCCATCATTCTTTCATAATTGTAACAGGCCTGATTATTGAACAGCCAGGTAAGCCAGCATTTCTTTAAATCCCCTTTTGTCAGTAAGCTCTTATTTTCCGTATTATTCATTGACTGCTCCTCCTTTCGCCGTATTTTTAATCTGCATGTAAATTATGGCGGCACATAATGCCAGGAAGCCAACGGCTATCATGCTTAAATTTAAATATACGGTGATCAGGAAGCCAACGAAAAAGAATATCTTAGCCTCTCCTTTAAAAATATACATGAGCGTCAGGCCTATACCTAAGGCCGGCATCATTCCGCCGATAACGATCAAAACACTTAATACGTTACCGCCTAACGCATCAATGGCGCCCTGTATATAGGAGGCTCCGAAATAGGAAGCCAGAAAGCAGGGTATGGCCGTCATAAAGAACAGCATAAGCTGCGGTAACAGCAGATCCGCTATCCAGACTTTATTTCCCTGTCCCTTTTCTACGAATTTGTCTGCAAGATGCGCAAATGCGGAATCTAATGTAAGCCTTCCAAACCAAAGCAGTGTTCCGATTAAGCCAATGGGAACGGCTATGGCAAGCGCTGCCTCCGTATCAAGCCCTCCCGTAATACCCAGTGCGGCTCCTAATATTCCCGCCAGGCACATATCGCCGGGCAGGGCACCGCCCGCAGAAATAAATCCTATATACATCAGGTTAATGGTTGCTCCTATCATGGTACCTGTTACAGGATCTCCCAAAACAAGGCCCGTTAAAAATCCCCCTACCAACGGCCTGTATATGGTATAATACCCTATAGGGCCTGCAACAACAGAACTGTTCCCCAAATAATAAATGACCCCCAGTATCATGGCCTGCAATACACTCATACCTTCTCCTCCTTTATTAAGCTTCTAATAATTTTTTTACATCAACAGCTTTTTCCGTGGGTACAAGCTGAAAATAAATGTTTGTACCTTTTTCAACAATGCGTTTCATGGCAGCTATTTCCTCAGGGCCGGCCGATACATTTCTATTAAATTTCTTCCTGCCTGCTTTGGCACCCATTCCCCCAAGAATGATTCTCTCAAAGACTACGCCGGAATTAATCAGGCTCTCCAAAACCTCAGGCACCTTTACCAGAATAATGACCCTTTCACCTTCAACGGGCTCTCCCTTTAATAAATCTGCCGCAGCTTCCGCAGTCAATACATCGACCTTAATATTAGGAGGTGCCGCAGCCTTTAGGATTTTTTGCATGAACATATCCTTTGACAGCGGATCATCCACTACGATAATCCTATTTCCGTCAGTCTGCTTTACCCAGGCTGTCACCACCTGACCATGAATGAGCCGGTCGTCAATCCGGCACAATACAATATCTTTCATCACACCATCTCCTCCAGGATTTTATTAACATTTACCATCGTTTCCTTACCTTGGGTCATTACCATTTCACAAATTTCTTCTCCGTTTGAGAATTCCCTCATACTCATGATTTCCATAAATGTAGGCAAATTAATGCCTGCGATGTGATAAAAATGATATTTTTCCATAAGAGAAGCCGCCGCATTAAAGGGACTCCCGGACATCATGTCCGTTAATACCAATACTTCGTTATTACCGGTAAATTCTTTTATCTTTTCTTCAATCCGTTCTCTTAAGTCATCAATATTGTCACCCAAAAAGAAACCAAAGGTACAGACATGCGCAAGCTCTCCCATAATTAACTGGCTGCTTTCCAGCATTGCTTTTGCATAATCCCCATGAGATACCACAATAACCTCTACCATATTACCCCTCCTTTCTCATTTGTACTTTCTCCCAGTATACCTATGACTTCCTCTTTACTGTCTGACCGGATGAGCCTTTGCAGTATATGATGGTCTGCCAGCCTGCTCATTACCGTTTTTAATGCCTCAATATGCATTCGGTCGGCTTTCCTCTCGTCCTCTTTGGGAACCGCAAAGAGAATGACTAACTTTACCTTTCTATTTTCCTCATCCACCTCTTTTCCTGAAGTCCAATTTATTTCCTTCCTCATTCTTCCAATTGCAACCGCCACTTCTGCTGCCGTATCCGTAATTCCATGAGGAATTGCAATACCTTTGCCGATTCCGGTGTAGCCAAGGCTCTCCCTTGCAAAAACATCCTTCGAAAATTGCCTTATATCGGTGATTTTACGGCTTTTATATAAAAGTCCGGTCAATTGCCCGATTGCCTCCTCTTTTGAAGAAGCATCCATATCTAATAGAATATTTTCCCTTTGTAATATAGCTTCCACTCTCATTATCTTCCCTCCGCCAGAAATCTCCGTACCTCTTTTTCATTATGGCACTGCATAAGCTTTTCCATATCACTATTGCACAGCGACAGGTGATAAATATCCGACAACACCTTTTTAAAAAGCTTATCTTCCGTAACAGACAGCATAATCTGAATCTCTTCTTTCCCCTGCCGTCTGTTCTCAATGCTTATCACGATAAAGGGCTCCTTTGCAGGCTCTTCTAAGATACCGATTAACAGCCGGGAAGTAAATCTCACTTTTTCCATTACCCTTCCTGTTTTGAAATCCTTCCTATTCTCATTAACATAAATTATCTTTTTTATTTCCTTCCTGTCTGAATAAGTAAATAAGGAAGACTCCCTTTCCCGATCGGCAATCCCGTACATACTGTTTTTTATATTTTGGATATCCTCATCTGTAAGCAATGCGGATATCATGATATAGGGTATATTTTGTAAATGAATAGGAACAGTAGAAATGATAAAATCAATTTCCTCCAGGTTCATGGTCTCTATTTTTCTGGAAGAAACCACATCTGCTATTTTTATAAAAGAAATTTCATGCTGTAATTTTGCCGCCAGCAGCTGTGAGGTTCCATAACCGCTGTGACAGACAACCAGAACTTTTTTCGGTGTTAAGAGCCGGACCATCATAGTCTGATAATAGGTGGCAATATTGGCAGCTTCATCAATACTGATTTCCTTTATCCGGTATTTCTTCAAAACAATAGATATGATAATCTGACAGACACCTAACATTTGCGGATACCATTGACGTATCTCCTCCAATAAGGGATTGCTTATTTGAATATTGTATTCCAACCGGTTAAGCATTGGCCTTATGTGCAGCAAAAGTCCGTTAAGCAGCTCCTTGTCTTTTCTGAAGTCCATATTAACGACCTCAGATATATATTGGGTCAGCTCCATTGCTATATTTAAGCTGTAATCATCTTCCCGGCTCCTGTTCGTAAGCTCTTCCAAGCCCGAGGATATTAAATATTGATAAATATAATAGGTTTCTTCTTCGCCTATTGTAATTCTATATTTTTCTTCTATTACCCTCGTAATTTTTTGCGCCTGCCGGTACTGCTTTAACATATCCGTACGGATCATTCCCACCCTGTTTTCTTCTATGTAGATTCCCTCTTTCACACGCTTGACGCATAACAGGATATGTGTTAATAAATTAACAAAATAAATATCCCCAATATTAATCCGGCTTTCCATCTCTATACTGGTAAGCAGGTTTTCAATAAAAACAATGTCTTCTATCCTGAATAACTCCGATAAGCCGCTGAGAGTACGGTCATCCAGCCGAATTCTTTCACTATACTCCAGATATTTTTGGGAAGCATCACCCGTACCCTCCTGATTTTCCTGAATGAGATTAACAATCGCTTTTCTAATGTCCGATTCATTTCCTTTTATTCTGGTACCCGTGCCTGTTTTTTCGAGCTCCAGCTTATGCTTCCCCAGCCAGCCTTCCACATATTTCATGTCATTTACTATACTGGCCTTACTTACATAATATTCCTCCGATAACTTTTGAATGGAGGTGTAGGTACCTGAATGAAGCAGCAGGCTTTTCAGAATATGCAGCCTTCTTGCCTGTGAGGACTCCTGTTTCATTTCTTTTTGTTCCTCTTTTAATGCGTTTATAATGTGGATATCATTTTTCACATTATGGTCAATTAAAATTCCCCTTCCTGTTTTGCCCCTTATCTCCATATGATAAATATTTAAAAAGGCCCTTATTCCCTTTAAATCTTCTTTTAACGTCTTATCTGAAACTTTAAGCTGCTTAGAAAAGTATAAAATGGATCTATACTCATCCTCCTCCAACATCAGCCGAATAAATTCCAATTGCCTGCTGCTTAAGTCAATCATTTTATCTTCTCCTCATGAAATCCCATGCCGGTTTGTATATTTTTTATGTTATTTATAATATATCAGCCTTTCTTTTGTACGTAAATACCAAAAGACTTCTCTAATGATAGGGAAGTTTTAGTTCAATCGTCAACGAAAATCATAATAATTTAGCATTTCTTCCCCTGCTTATTTATGTTATACTTTACGCCATAGAGATACTTAAAGCGTAATTAAATGAGAGTCAATACAAAAGGAGATACGTTATGTTCGGTTCTACCTATGGAAATTTATTTCGTATTACTACCTGGGGGGAATCCCACGGGAAGGGAGTTGGTGTTGTCGTAGACGGCTGTCCCGCAGGACTGCCTTTATGGGAAGAGGATATACAAAAGTTCTTAGACAGGAGAAAACCGGGGCAGTCTCAATATGCAACTCCCCGTAAAGAAGAAGATACGGTAGAAATTTTATCCGGAATATTCGAAGGGCAGACTACCGGAACCCCTATTTCCATGATGGTTCATAATAAAGACCAGCACTCTAAGGACTATAGCGAAATCGCATCTGTCTTCCGGCCGGGACATGCTGACTTCACCTATGACCAAAAATATGGATTCCGGGATTACCGCGGGGGCGGAAGAGCATCGGGAAGGGAAACCATCGGAAGGGTGGCTGCCGGTGCCGTTGCCGTTAAAATTTTAGAACAGCTTCATGTTTCCATAAGAACCTATACTTTGTCCATCGGTCCGGTCAAATGTAAAAAAGAAGCCTTTGATTTTTCCAATATTCACAAAAATCCGTTATACATGCCGGACATGAAAGCTGCCGAATTAGCCGGACAATATTTATCGGACTGTATGAAGCAAAAAAATTCTTCAGGCGGTATCATTGAATGCGTTGTCCATAACATGCCTGCTAATGCAGGGGATCCGTCGTTTGAAAAATTAAATGCTAATTTAGGAAAGGCTGTTTTATCAATCGGTGCCGTAAAGGGCTTTGAATTAGGAGACGGCTTTCGTGTCGGCGAAGCCACCGGCCTGTCCAATAATGATCCTTACCGTTATGATGAAAACGGAAAATTAATAAAGGTAAGCAATCACTCCGGTGGAATATTAGGAGGAATCAGTGACGGCTCCGACATCATTTTAAGAGCTGCCGTGAAGCCTACCCCATCCATTGGTGCATCCCAGCAGACCGTAAACAAAAAGGGGGAAAATGTGACCATAAACATAAAAGGGCGCCATGATCCCGTTATTGTTCCCAGAGCTGTCGTTGTGGTAGAATCCATGGTGGCCCTGACCTTAGTGGATATGCTGATGGGCAGTATGACTTCCAGAATGGATAAATTAATTCAATTTTTTAAAACGGATAAATGAATAGCCTGGATTACTTATGGAGGAGCTGCAAGATAATGCAGAAAAATATAACTGAAAATAGTAAGCGTTTTTCTACGACAAATTTTTATAAAGCCGGTCATTCCGTTTTAACAGGCATAACATGGCTGCTATATGGCATGATAAATCTTATTATGGTTCTCAGGCATGAGCCCTGGCGTGATGAAGCACAGGCCTGGCTAATCAGTAAGGATTTGTCTGTTTTGGGAATCTTTCAGCAAATGAAATACGAGGGTCATCCCTGTTTATGGCATCTGCTGTTAGCACCCTTTTCAAAATCATCCCTGCCCCTTATTACCATTAATTTTATCAGTTTATTTATCATGTGTGCGGCCGCATTCCTGTTTTTAAGATATGCTCCCTTTTCTTATCCGGTAAAAGCCCTCTGCCTTTTCAGCTCCTGTTTTATGTATTACTATCCGGTAATCGCAAGAAGCTATTGCCTTATTCCACTCATACTTTTCTTAACGGCAACGGCCTATAAGAACAGAAGCCGCCATCCCATCCGTTACGGTATTTGTCTGGCATTCATAACCCAGACCCATGTAATCATGCTGGGGCTTTACGGAATGCTTAGTATTTTCTTTGCCGCGGAGGAAATAACCGCAATTATGAAAAAAAGAGCATTAACGAAAATCTCTCATATTATATTCAGCTTTTTTATCATCCTGTCGGGCTTCTTACTCTTATGTGTACAGATAATGGGCAGCATTGCAGCCAATTCCACGGTCAGCTTACATAAAGAAAATTTAACCCTGCCTGTCATAGCAGAAAAATTACGGGATACCTTAAGCAGTGTTTTAGATGCCTGTACCGGCGGCTTCATTTTAAATGGAACCGGCGGCTATACCGCCTCCCGGTTCACTGTTATTTTGATTATTGTATCCGTATTTATGATTGCCTGGCTCATATATTCCTGTAAAGCTGCCGTCATATTCCTTTTTTCCGTATTATATCAGCTGCTTATCTATACATTTGTCGCTACCCATTCCGTACAAAGAAGCCTTACCCTGCCTTTCCTTTTACTGTTCTGTTTGTGGATTTCCAATGACATACGGGCTTCTTCTTTATTTCGGTCAGCCTTAAAATACATTTGTATCATTTTATTCGTACTTTTATGTATAAGCTCCTATCCGGACCTTATGAATCAATTAAAGGCAGATATTCAATATCCTTATTCCAATACGGCCGATGCTGCCGTATATATAAAAGAAAATCTGCCCTCCGATTCCTTGATCATTTGCACGGCGGAGCCGCAGCCGACCGCTTTAATAGCCACGCTTCCCACACCTATGATATGGAATTGTGTAAGGGAAAAGTACCAAACCTTTACCACATGGGATGAGCATCTCTTTGATACCGTCACCTTTGAGGAAATGAAAGCGAGAGCTTTAAAAAATGCGGATAATCCGGAGCATATTTATGTATTGTTCAGCTTAGAGAGCTCCTGTATGATTCCTGATTTAGGCTCTTATGTCAATACGGAATTAGAGCAGCTGGCTGTCTGGAACGATGCTTTAGTCTATGATGAGAAATTCATCTTGTATAAATTAAAGCAGCCATAGGATGACCGGAAAACCAAAGGCCCTTATAGTATACTATGTTCAGGGCTTTTGGAACAAAGCCCCCTTATTAAGATACTGCACCGTATAACCGTTCTCCAACAGCATTTTAATAAACAGTTTTTCCTCCATGCCTCCCTGACTGTCGTTTATATAATAAACAACGGATGGGAATTTGTCCGGATGCAGGGCGTAATAATCAAAAAGAGTATTATCATCCACATTGATTTCCCAGGTCTGAGGGCAGGCATAAGGCACATCCGTATACAAATACAGCCATGGGGCAAATTTTAGAACCAGGAATTTATCTTCCTTTGTTAAGGTGACGGTATCCATATCCTCTAAAATAGTATTATAATACTCTGCCTTTTCCAGCGTAGTGTAAATTCCCCTTGCCGGTCCCCTTTGGATCTGCGCCGTAACCTGCCCAATGGATGCGGGGTGATCGCTCCATACATAAGTAATTCTAAGGTAAGCGGATGCCGCCAATTGAAGGGTAATGACAATAAGCGCAATTACCGTCAATATTCCATACTCCGTTTTTGAAGCACTTTCCTTTTTTTCCTCTGCAAGCATTAGGATAACCAGCATACCTGCCGAGGATAAAATAATACAGGAGGCAGATATGGCTAAAATTCCCGTGTTGGAAGCCAAATGTACACATAAGGAATATACGATGCCGGGTATCAGCCAAAACCAGAGTATATCCATAGGCTTCTTCTTCATCAGAAAGAAACTCTCAAATCCTAAAAATGCTAAGGGAACCAGTACGTAATTAATGGGAATGTGCTCCCAGAGGAAGCCATAATATATGATATATCCGGCCACAAGGACAGCAGACAGGGAAAAGAAAAATAATGCATGCTTCTCCCTCCTTCTGTCTATCCAGGTAAGAATCAGAATAACTGCCATACCCTTTATTAAATAACCGTAATTCTCCATCAAAAATTCAAAAAAGGATTTGACCTTCATCAGGGTCGAGGATTGGCTTTGTTCATGACCGGAGGCAGATAGAATATAAGGCAGGTTATTGATGCATTCTTCTATCGTTCCCCTTGACAGTATAAAAAGAACAAACAGACAGAAAATCAGAAAAGCTCCCAGCGTAACAAATAACAGGCTTTTGATTCTCAATTGCTCCCTTACCTTTATATGCATGCTCCTGTATAAAATAAAATTGACGATACAGGCGGCTGCATAGATACCATACAGTAATACGGCAAAGGGATTGCTCAGTATGACGCAGGATAAAAATATACCGCTTGCCATATAATCTAAAGCAGATGGTTTCTCGGAAGCTGACAGAAATACGACGGTCAGCAGCAAAAATCCGATTCCTAACGTATTGTAGGAAATGGCATTGATGCTGTATGGCGTAGAAAACAAATACAGAGCAATAGGTACCATTACATAGGGGCCCTTCTTTTGCAGCTTCACATAACAAAGCACGGCCACCGTCAGCTGAAATAATACATATTGGTAACGCAATGCCAATAATATTCCTTCCATGGATCCTGACAGCCAGCGAAAAAGGGCAAAAAAAGGCAGATGAACAAAGCTGAAGAGCTGAGTCGGCCACCATTCATCTATGAGCATGGCATCTCCCAAATAAAAACGGTGTGTGGTAGCCGCATAAAAGGATTCATCGGCCAGATCCAGTCCATACCGGCAGCGCCAGATAAGCAGTCCGCCTATCGCTATACACAGTACAATAAATATAACGTGTTGTTTGTTATCTTCCCATAATGTCTTATTCCAATGGCTCATAAACATTTACTCCCAATTTTTCCTGTTAATTCTTCCAATCCTTCATGGTTCCGCATATGGTACTGAAAATGGTATCCGCAATCTGACAGTAGCCTTCATCGCCCGGGTGAAAACCATCCGTGGGAACACTCTCCGTAATGGATGAATAGGGATTAACGGACTGCGTTGTATTTTTAAAATTATAGGCACTATCATGGGTCAAAGCTGCGGGAACCAGATACAAATTATCATAATCGGCCAGGTTTTCCGACAAATATACCATAAGATTAAATATTTTTTTATCTTCTTCTACTTTATAGCGCCCGGGCAAAAGAGGATAGCCCTGCTGATTCTGCCAGGAACCGATTCCATTCTGATCGGCAGGATAAATACTGTTCACTACATAAATAGGGATATCAGGATCATCCTCCCTGATATAATTTATTATTTGAATAATATTATTTCCATTTTCCGTCGGATCCACATCCGATCCGTTGGTTCCCAAAAATATCTCGATCACATCGGGGTCAAAACCCGTAGTCTCCTTATAATAATTCCAGTCGAACCGCTTTGCTTCTTTATTATAAAAGGGCTGAAGAGGCTGCCCCTCTTCATACTGATAGGCTGTCTCATGTAAATAATCATAGGCGGAAAATCCCCGTCTGGCTTCGTTTAAGCACCCTCCGCTTGCCAAGGTACCCATATAGATAATATTGTTACCGGTTAATTGGGATAAATGCTCATAAGTGGCAGCCTCCGCAGAAAGACTGTCTCCTATGGTCAAAAGGGAAAAATTACCGCCGATGGTATTCGGCACCAGGCACAATGTGGCCATGGCGGATGCCAGACAATTTCCATTATCATCAAACACCTTACATTCCAGGGGATATTCCCCAATCCATTCTTCATTAGCCGTTATGGAAAATTTCCGTTCCATATTTTTACCGATATCACATACCCATAAAACATTATAGTCCGTTATTCGGGTACCCAGGGAGGTCACCTGATTGTTGTAAAGCTCCATGGTGATACCGGAAGCCACATAGAGCCTGTCCGGAAGATAAATTTCAAAATCCGCATTACTGCTTTCGGCTCCTGAAGCACCTTTCCCATAAGAGCTGTAGCTCCGTTCGCTCTGCTCCTGTAATTGTATGATTTTCCTGTTTAAACCTAACGTATTCAAAACCAGTAACACAATGGTAATAAGAAGCAGGAAGAAGGCTCCCGCTCCTGCCGTTAAAAGGATAGTTTTTTTATTCCCTGAACCGGGTTTTTTATTCATGCAGACACCTGCCTATCATTTATTTCCACATGGAGTCAGTATAGCATAAAACAGGGGTGAAGTCAGCTTATAATTTGATTAATTAAGATTATTATTACCGGCAGGGTCACAATCATAAACAACATGGTTTGAACCACCGTTCTGATTGCATAGTCCGGTTCACAATTATGTTTTTCGGAATAGATTGCGTTTAATGAGCCTGAGGGTACTGCAGTCATCAGGATACAGACAGATGCTATGTATTTGTCAACACCGGCTATTTTAAGAATGATCAGCATAATGAATGGTATGATAAGGAGTCTGAAGGCTGATACCAGATAAGAATAAGCGTCCTTCAAAATTTCCGATAATTGAATACCGGCCAGATTGTAGCCGATAATCATCATGGAAATAGGAACCGTCATGGAGCCAATGGAAGTAAATGTTGAAGAAATGGCCTCCGGAAAACGGAATGGTGATAAAAAGATGGCTATGGAAATCAGGGATATCAGCGTGACCTTATTGGTATAAACAGATCTTATACTGAATTTCCCCTTCTCATCTAACAGGCTGATTCCATAGGAAAAGAAAAACAATTGGTAAAACAAATTATAGATAACCGCATATATCATACCATCGGCTCCATATAATTCGGAAATCAAAGGGATACCGACAAATCCCGTATTGGCAAAAACAACCATGGTAACGAAAACCGACTTTCCCTTATCACTCAGGGGAAGCTTCTTACTTATTATTTTCATAAGGATAAGAGTAAGTAAATAATAGGTAAAAGTAATCCCTGCCGTTAGCAGCATTTTTTTAGGTGCACCTGCCGTAAAGGTCGTATTGGCCGAGGATAGTATGTTAATAGGTAATATTGCCTTTAATAACAAATCGGAAAGTCCCTGGTTCAGTTCCGGTGTTATGACATTTCTTTTTCTGAGAGCAAAGCCCAGAGCCAGCATCAGAAATATTTTAATGATTAAGTTTATTATCGTTTGTATCGGCATAAGAGTCTCCCCGCTTTTCCCCGCTGATATTAATTTCCCTTGGTCCCGCATGGGTAGAGAAGACAATCTGCGTACTGGTCCTTCCGAATTTTTGAAGCTGGCCGATAAATAAATCCAGCTCAACGGTGCTTTGAAAAGCCACCTTAAGCAGCATGGCGTAATGGCCGGTTACGCAATTGCATTCCAGCACATTGGGACAAGCCTCCACAAAGGGATAAAAAACAGACTTTTGAACCGGCTCTACCTCCAGATTAATAAAGGCCGTAATATGATATCCCAGCTTCAACAAATTCACTTTCGCCGAATATCCGGTAATGATCCCCTCTTTTTCCAGCCTCTCAATTCTTGCCGAAACTGCCGGTGATGATAAAAAGGTCTTCTCTGCGATTCCCTTTAAAGGTATTCTGGCATTCTTCTGTAATATGGTAATAATTTCTTTGTCAATATGATCCATTTTGATACCCTCCTGTCGCTAAACATTATAAAGTCAATGTATCTTCTTTTCAATAGTTCTTTGATTTTTAATTTATTTTATAAAGAACCAGACCGGCACAAAATGTTAAAGCCACAAGATAGACAGTCAACAGACAGGTAAGGTATAATTAAAAAATCTCTATATAACGGGAATGCAACCAAGTGCAGCCAGAAGTTTCTATATTGCCGAGTCCGGTTTATAGCTTTGTTTTCTTACTGCGTTCATACTAAAAATAAAAACCAAATCACAGGAGGTTATCAAATGGATTTATCAGAGAAGTTATTCAAACTAAGAAAAGCACATGGGTTTTCACAAGATGAACTTGCCGGTAAATTAGGAGTTACCCGCCAATCCATATCAAAATGGGAATCCAGTCAGGCAACCCCAGAGCTGGAGAAGGTTGTAAAATTAGCTGAAATATTTGATACAAGTACGGACTATCTTTTACATCCGAGTGCGACAGACGAATTAATGTTTAAGACTTCCATGCTGGAAAAACAACAGAAAAGCATATTAAACCAGCAGGCACTTGTTCAAACCCGTCAGTTTTTGATTATTAGTATTCTATTGGCAGCTCTTTCAATCGTTGTCGTATTCATCATCGGAAAGTATGTAATGTTTCCTGATTATGGAGAGGGCTATGAAATGCTTGGAAAAACTGTAATTATGTATGGTGGTACTCTTGTGATAATCGGAACTACTATTTATCTCAATTGGAAATTTAGAACAAAGCATAATAAAGCCAAGGAGCTGTAATAAAAACAGCTTATATTCCATTTTGCTCTATTTCTGCTCCTTACTATCTTTTACTTCATTTTTAGCCACATCCTCATAACAAGGCTGTGCGGCAGAATTTTGGACAGCAGCCTTAAAAATTTTACATGAAGGCCCAGTACGGACATATCCCTGCCCTTTTTACTGTCCTTTAATGCCTTGGCAACCACATCCTCCGGTTCGTACATGGGATTAAAATTTTGACAGGTTTCCGGATTTTTTGTATCCTGTGCCACCTGAAAGAATTCCGTTCTTACGTATCCCGGACATACTGTTGTAACAGGTATTCCCCTGCTCTTAAGCTCCACATGGAGGGCACGGCTGAAGTGAACCACAAAAACCTTTGTGGATGCATACATAATAAAGGCGGGCAGGGGCTGAAAGGCGGAGGAGGAACCCATCATGATAATCCGGTCACCCTTGCTCATATAGGGAAGACAGGCATATGTCATATGTATTAAAGCCTTGCAGTTTAAATCAATCATCTGATCGATCTCTTCTTCCGACAGATCATTATAATTACCATACTTTCCGAATCCGGAGGCATTCACCAGAATATGAATATCCGGCACCTCTTCCTCCAAGAGCTCCTTAAGCTTATCCATACTCTCTTTTTCCAATAAATTAAGGGGAAGTACTCTGATTATGGATCCCATTTCCGTTCTAAGCTGTTCTAACCTTTCTTTCCTCCTGGCAATCACCCAGATTTCCCGAATGTCTTCCTTTGCGGCAATTTGTCTGACAAATTCTCTTCCCATTCCTGAGGAAGCACCTGTTACAATTGCTATTTTCATAATGCTCTGTCCCTCTCTTCACTTATTTATTATGGATTATTTAACCATTGCGTTCCCGGATTTCTAAGTAACGGTATTTCCGTCATTTACTTCACCGTAAAGCTTTAAAGGAGAGCAGCCGGATATTTTCAGATATGTCCTATACATGTGGGATTGATCATAGTATCCGAAATGCATGGCAATATCACAAAGTGAATATCTGCTCTTATTAACCTCTAAATGAGACAAGTTGAAAAATGAATTCTGAAATTGGATAATAACACTTAACTCCTTCGGCGAAATCCCTACGTATTTAGAATATAAGTTTCTCAAATACCGTATACTGTATCCTGTTTCATCAGCCAGCTCCTTAATGGATATATTTCCTTTATTTTCTATAATCCTTTCCGTACAATAACGGACGATTTCATACGAGCAGCACCGCTCCCTTTTCCTTTTTACCAGGTAATCCGCCATAATGGCAATACGTGTCTCAAAATCCCCGGCTTCTTCCATCTTATGCAGGCAGGATTCGTTCCCTAAAAAATCATAAAGGGATGTATGACTGGCTACCAAACCAACCGCATTCACTTTAAACAGATGGGACAGGGCACCCGGCATAAAGCGCACACCAAAAGCATAGCCTTCTTCTTCAATTGGTAAAATTATCTTTTCTCTGTGAAAGCCTTCTAAGGAAAATTCGGTTCTATTACGGCAGTATTTAAAAAGAAAATCCATACACCCGTCAGGTATGACGCAGATTTCCCTGTCATTTTTACCATTTGCATAAAATTGATAAAAATCAGATACAATCCCATATAACGGATGCTCTTTAAGGACAGTAAAATTTTGATATTGTTTTTTATTCTCAAATCCAGGCTGGAAAGGAATATAACATAATTGTGAAAAAGAACTGTACGCTTTCATATTATCACCTTAAAAAAAAAGACAATGAGTCCCCTCACTGCCTCCTTACAATGGTTATCTCCGAGATTCTATTATTTTAATAGTAACATGATTCAACGTTTTGTCAATAAAACTGCATATACCTTTTTTTACTATCTGCATACACCCTTTTTTACTATACTAAAAAGGATATGGGGAATAACATTTATATTATCATTAATTTCATACGGTACGTCCCCATGACGTATCATACTATTAATAATCATGAACAAAGAGGTTCCTGTGGATTGTCACGGGGACCTCTTTATTTATATGTTCTTAAAAAAGGAGGCGTAACAATTGTTAACACAAACAGACAGTAAGACCTTAGCTTATGTCAATTTATTCGGCATACTGGGTACCCTGGAAAATTTATGTGAATTGGTTCCGGAAGCAAAGAACGCTCTTAAAGGAATATCACCCATTTCCATTG
>CAMJWQ010000009.1 GCA_946409475.1 uncultured Lachnospiraceae bacterium | reverse complement strand
TGTTAATTTAACAGAAATCTTCCTATTTAAATACCATTTCATCGTCTTCTTCTCCTATGTATGTATGATTTAAATTACTTCACTTAAGTCTTCCCATTCTTTTTCCGTCAGCATTTTTTCACAGTCTAACAGAAGCTTTACTTCGTTTCCCACTTTTCCGATCTCTTTGATATATCTGTTGCTTTGTCCCTTTAACTGAGGAGGCGGTGTAATATCCTGCTCCGCAATGGTTATCACCTCTGAAACGCTGTCTACGATCAAACCAACGGCCACCTCATTGATATCAATGACCACGATACAGGTTCTGTCATTATACTCCCGAAATTCTTTTTTAAACCGGAGTCTTACATCCATAACGGGAATAATCTGTCCTCTCAGGTTGATAATGCCCCGAATATAGCCAGGCAGCTCCGGCAGCTCAGTAATGGATTGTATCCCTATGATTTCCGTCACATATTTGATTTCAATTCCGTAGGTCTCATTTCCCAGAGAAAAGGTAAGGTATCTGCCCTTTTGCGTATCTTCTTCCAACTCCAGTTCTTCTTCCAGCTCTTTTGTCATTCCTTTCATCACCTTTCTTTATTTAAAATAATCCCGAGACATCCAAAATCAGGCTAATATTGCCGTCACCCAATAGCGTACATCCCGTTAGGGTTTTTAATTTGTTAAAATACTTTATGAAATCCGGTAAGGGTTTTACAACCACCTGCTGCTGCCCCAATAGCTCATCAGCAAATAAACAGATGCTTTTTCCCTCCTGTTCCACCATTATGATGATGCCATCTTCTATTTTTTTAACAGCCTCTTTTACATGATAGTAATTTTCCAGTCGAATAACGGAGTAGCACTCTCCTCTTACCATAATAAATTCATTGTTTTCAGGATCTTGTAATACATCCTTTTTATCGGGCCGAAAGAATTCCTTTACTGCTATTGTGGGTATGGTAAAATAAGTCTTCCCAACCTTAATCTGTATCCCATCTATAATGGCGAGAGTTAACGGTATTTTTAATGTAACACAGGTCCCTTGCTGCCAGGTGCTGTCCATGGATACGGAACCACCCAGTTTTTCAATGTTCCGGGTAACCACATCCATACCTACGCCCCTTCCCGAGTATTCCGTCACTTCACTATTTGTAGAAAATCCGGGCAGAAAGAGAAGCTGATAAATTTCTTTGTCTGTCATATCCCGTTCCTGATTCGTAAGCAGCCCCATACTTTTGGCTTTTTCCACTATCTTTTCTTTGTCCAGTCCTTTACCGTCATCCTTTATGAGAATTAATACATCACCGCCAACATTTTTCGCTTCCAGCGTGACAGTCCCCTGTCTTGGTTTTCCTGACCTCTGCCTGTCTGCGGGGTCTTCAATACCGTGATCCGCCGCGTTTCGAACCAAATGCATCAGGGGATCCGATATCTGTTCAATAATATTTTTATCTACTTCCGTTTCTTCGCCGATTATTTTTAGCTGCATTTCCTTACCCAGTTTTTTGGAAATATCCCTTACTATTCTATGCATTTTATGAAACGTGACCGACAGAGGTACCATTCGAATGGCCATTACCAGATCCTGCATTTCATCCGTAATCTTTGTAAGCTGGCCGGCAGCCTTATGAAAATTTGTTAGTTCCATGCCCTGCAAATCAGGATTATGAATCACCATAGCCTGGGATATTACCATTTCCCCCACCAAATCCATAAGCTTATCCAATTTATTAACGCTTACACTGATGATACTCTGCTGTAAAGATATGCTTCCTTCTTCCCTGTTTTCTTTCTTCTCCCATTTATTATCCGTGTTAGCTTCCGGCAAACCCTTCAGCCGAAAATCTTCATTTTCTTCTTCCGCCTCTTTTATATCCACATCTCTCAAAAATTCCGTATTCCTGAAAAAATCACAAATCTCTTCATAAGAATGCTCTGTCTCCAGATTTATATTAAAACCGTCTCTTTTGATCAGCTCCGTACTTTCATTGCTGTTTTCTGGATTTTCCGGAATGCTCCTTATTTGAAGGCATATCTCCTTCAGTCTCTGGACAACAGAAAAAGCTCTTATATTTTCCATTTCACAGCCATCTTCAAAAAAAAGCCTGACCTGATAATGATGAGCTTTATCTTTTCCATCCTTAGCTGCCTTTAACCTCTTCAGCAATTTTTTAACATCCTCAATTTCCGTTCTGAAAATTCCATCGGCTTTATCATGATTTCTTATTTTTTCAATTTCCAGTTTTATATCATCAATGCATGCCAATATCACATCCGTCAATGCCGAATAATCCATATGAACCGGCTTTTCTTCTCTAATGTAATAAAATAAGTCTTCCATTGCATGAGCTAATTCTGATATATTTCCAAACATCATCATAGAAGCAGAGCCTTTAATGGTATGCATAATTCTGAATATCTCATTTATTTGAGCTTCAGAATATCTATTATCCTCTTCATTGCAGATAACCGACTCTTCTAATTTTTCAATTAATTGAGAAGTTTCAAATATGAAAATATCAAGCATGGATTCATTTACAAACTGATCTTCAAACATGTTTCTCCTTCTTCCCTGCTGCCATTTTTAAAGCAATTTATTTAATATGGTAATTAAACTTTCTTCCTTATAAGGTTTCACCACAAAAGACCTTGCTCCTGCCACAACAGCCTGTTTCACCATTTCTTCCTGTCCTAAAGCAGTAACCATAACTATTTTAGCCGATTTGTCAAATGCCATAATTTCTTTTAGTGCATCCAGACCACTCATAACAGGCATTGTAATATCCATCGTCACAATATCCGGTTTTAATTCCTTATACTTTTTTACCGCTATGCTGCCGTCTTCTGCTTCTCCTGCGATTTCAAAACCATGTTTTGCCAGCTGCTGCTTTAAGGTAGCTCTCATAAACATAGCATCATCTGCTATTAAGACCCTCTTCATCAACATATCCTCCAGTTATTTTATTACACTATGATTAAAGACTCATCTATTACGAAGCAATCCAAAAACCGGATTTACCTTGTAATTCCTGTAAAAGTATTGCTTGTTTTTACATAACTTACCATAACCTTATCTTATATCTTATACCAGTGTCATTTGACACGGTTTGACATAAACAATCGTATTTTGTCTGTATTTATCGTATTTAGGAAGTTTATGTTATATTTAAGAAAATTTTCTGTAATCAAAAAAACCTTACCATAAGTCCCTTAAACTTATAGCAAGGCTTTTAACATTTTTAATTAAAAAATAAATTTACTGTCCCATTTGCTTTGCAACTTCTTCTGCAAAATTCTCTTCTTTCTTTTCAATACCCTCACCGGTTTCAAAACGAATGAAGCCTTTGACCGTAATAGCTTCCCCAACTTCCCTTGAAACCTTATCAAGATATTTGGATACCGTTAAATCACTGTCTTTCACATAAACCTGATCAAGAAGACAGATTTCCTTTAATTCTTTATTCAAACGTCCGATTATCATTTTCTCAATGATATTATCCGGCTTTTCCGGATTTTCTATTTTGGCCTGGGCAAGTAAAATTTCTTTTTCATGCTCCATATATTCCTGAGAAACTTCATCTCTGGAAACGTATTTGGGTGATAATGCCGCAACCTGCATGGCAACGTTAACCAATGCTTCTTTTACCTCATCATTCACAGCATTTGTTTTTGCATTAACAAGTACTCCGATCCTGCCACCGCCATGAATATAGGAGACTATACATCCGTCTTCCGCTTCCATCTTTTCCAATCTTCTGATATTTAAGTTTTCGCCGATAACTGCCACTTTTTCAGTAAGAACATCCTTTACGGTCTTACCGGAATCTGCCAGCCATGGATCCGTCATAAATGCTTCTATAGATGTGGCATCCGATTCCACCGCCTGCTCTGCCACTGCCGCTACAAAGCTCTGGAACTCCTCATTCTTAGCCACAAAATCGGTCTCGGAGTTTACCTCAACCACTGCGGCAACCTTATCGTTCTTTACTATTACCTTACAAAGGCCTTCTGCCGCAATCCTGCCGGCCTTCTTCTCCGCCTTAGCCTGACCGTTCTTTCTCAAAAACTCCACAGCGGCATCCATATCACCGTCGGTTTCTCCCAGAGCCTTTTTGCAGTCCATCATACCTGCGCCAGTCATTTCTCTTAATTCTTTTACCATTGCTGCTGTAATTGCCATTTTTATTCCTCCGTTAATCTAATCTCATTATTGCGCAATTTCATCTTTAACATTTAATTCTTCCGCAATTTCTTCCGTTACAGTATCCTGTGCTGCTTCATTCATTTCCTCTGCTTCCACAGCAAATCCCTGATTAGATTCAATAACAGCATCAGCCATTTTAGATACGATTAGTTTAACAGCTCTGATAGCATCATCATTTCCCGGAATAACAAAATCCAATTCCTCAGGATCACAGTTCGTATCCGCGATACCGATTAAGGGAACTCCCAAAGAATGAGCCTCCTGTACACAAATTCTCTCCTTTTTAGGATCAACCACAAAAATTGCATCAGGAATTTTTTCCATGTTTTTGATTCCACCAAGGTTCTTCTCTAACTTTTCCCATTCCTTTTTCAATGCGATTACTTCTTTTTTGGGGAGCACCTCAAAGGTTCCGTCCTCTGCCATAGTTTCAATCTCTTTTAATCTATTAATTCTGCTGCGGATGGTTTTAAAATTGGTTAACATACCGCCTAACCATCTTTCATTCACATAAAACATGCCGCAACGTTCTGCCTCGGTTTTAATTGCATCCTGTGCCTGCTTTTTCGTTCCCACGAAAAGAATCGTTCCGCCATCCGCAACAATGTCTGCAATTGCTTTATATGCTTCGTCTACTTTACCTACGGATTTTTGTAAATCAATAATATAAATACCATTTCTCTCCGTATAGATGTACTCCAGCATTTTAGGATTCCATCTTCTCGTCTGATGTCCAAAGTGAACACCTGCTTCCAATAACTGCTTCATTGAAATAACACTCATTATATTTCCTCCATTTGGTTTGATCATCCGCATATTTCGAATTTAAGCCACCTTTCATGGCACCTGCTTAAACATCCATATGCGTGCTTTTTCGCGAACAATAGTATACCATATCTATATCCGGATAGCAAGACTTTCCGGAATTTTTAAAAAATTTCGCTAAATTTCATGTAACAGTTCGGCCATGCCATTCATAATGTGCACGAATGCAATATAACAATCCTTTTACGATTCGGCGGACACATACCAGCTATAGGTGGATTGCAATCCCTCTTCCAGTTCAATTTTATGCTGCCATCCAAGTTCATGCAGCTTTGTAACATCCGTAAGCTTCCGGGGGGTTCCGTCAGGCATATCTTTGTTCCAGATCAATTTCCCTTGAAAGCCCGTCACTTTTTTAATGGCTTCCGCCAGTTGTTTTATGGATACTTCTTTACCGGTACCGATGTTTACATGCTGTTCCCCATCATAATTCTCCAATAAATATACACAGGCGTCGGCCATATCATCTACATGAAGGAACTCTCTCAAGGGGGATCCGGTACCCCAGATTTCAACGGCCGGCCGGTTATTCACCTTCGCCTCATGAAATTTTCTGATTAGTGCCGGTAAAACATGAGAATTATTTAAGTCAAAATTATCATAAGGTCCATATAAGTTTGTCGGCATACAACTGATAAAATTATCTCCATACTGCCTTTTAAAAAACTTACACATTTCCAGCCCGGCTATTTTAGCAACCGCATATGCTTCATTAGTAGGCTCCAAGGCTCCTGTTAATAGCGCATCCTCCGGTATGGGCTGGGGAGCAAGCTGGGGATAGATACAAGTACTTCCTAAAAACAGCAGCTTTTTCACCCTGCAGTCATGAGCAGACTTAATTACATTACATTGAATTTGTAAATTCTCATAAATGAAATCTGCCGGAAAGGTATTATTGGCATGAATGCCCCCTACCTTTGCCGCCGCCAGGATTACATACTCCGGTCTTTCTTTCTCGAAAAAATTTTTTACCTGCACCTGATTTAATAGATCCAGTTCCTTATGTGTCTTTTGTATAATATTTAAATATCCTTTCGCCATCAAATTTCTTACGATTGCTGACCCTACCAGGCCTCTATGACCTGCCACATATATTTTCGCATCTTTTTCCATAATATTTCCTCTTTATTAATTGTTCCGATTATCCGATTGGATATATTTTTTCTTAATCCTATGCCTGCTCTTTAGCCTTTACCTGCCTGTAATTACTTTTGCTATTTCTTCATAGCTCATAGCACTGTTAATGGTAAACTCTCCTACCCGGATGCGCCTGCTGAAACCGTTATCCATTAGATATCGGTTAAATGCTGCCGAATCATCCACCATACCATTTACGCCCAACAGGTATGATACTCTATCGGAAGACATGCCTTCGGTTATCCCCAGTTGATATTCTTTCCCCTGCTCCGTTGGATTTTCAGTGCTTTCCGTATTTTCCCCATTGCCGGCCGTATCCGTATTTTCTGTGTTTCCGTTTTCCGCAGTATTTTCAGCCCCTTCTACATTAACCGTATCCTCCGATTGATCCGCTGCTTCATTTCCTGTACCGGCTTCTTCCGCTTCACGCTCCGTATTATTATCGGCTACATCTTTATCTATGGCAGCATCACTATTATCTTTCCCGTTATTTTCAATTTCCCCGCTATTATCAGTTGTTTTTTGCTCTTCGCCATCATCCTCATCTTCCGTAAAGATAGAATCCTCCTTCATCACCATTCCTAACGCACTCGCCCGGCTGATTATCTCCTCATCCGACAGTTTCCCATCATTTTGTTTGAGTGACAAAACAAAAGCCGTTACCATGATACCGATTCCCAGACCTCTTAAATAGTACTTAACTTTCATTCTTTTGCTCCCTTAAATAAATCCAGTACCAATCGTACTTCTCCAATACCCAGGCCTAACTTTTTGGCTATTTCTATTTCATTTTTACCTTCTTCAAATAAACTTAATATTCTGTTATTTTGATTTTTTATCTCATACTTATCCATTAACTTTATTCTCTCATGAATTCCACTGGCTTGATTGACAGAATTTTTGTTTTCCTGCTCCTCACTCATTTCCGTTTCCGCCGCCTGATGGTTGGTAATGTTCTCTTCTGTCAGGGAGTGTATCTTTGTCATTAGATCTTTTAATTCTTTTTCCTTATCATTCAGCATGCTATATAGAAACATGACCTCATTATGGGTTTTTTGTATCTCTTCCATGACACCGGACGTATAATCATTTACAGCCATTATTTTTTCATTAGAAATTTTCTCAAGGGATTTTTCCGTCTGTTCCGCCACTTCATCCATTGTACCTTCGACAATGCTATCCACCCTTATTTTTACTTCATTCAGCTCTTCCTCCAATATGTTCCTTAATTCCAGTGAACTCTGTCTGGCGATACGTTTTGATTCTCCGGTAAATTTTTCCGGTATTATAAAGCCTGCTATAAAAATTATAATTCCAACGACTATCACGAAAATTTCTAATATCATGGGTGCTCCTTATATTTTTATGTCAATATTGGAAGTACTTTTTAACTCTCCGTATATTTTCTTCTTTTTCTTATCATTTTTATTTTTATTCTGATTGTTCTGATAAGCATTATTGCCCTTTTCCTTTGCATCATAACGATACTCTGCATTATCGGCATCATTGGCATTATGAACCTGTTTTAAATGATTCTTTATTTCTTTGCTAAATTGACTTTGAAAATTAAACTGGTCCGTCATGCCTTTATTGTCCTGATTTTGCTTCAAGGTTGCATAATCCTGAGCTCTTGAAATGGCTCCGTTATTTTCAATAGGACTAATAGCCATAAAATCCCCTTCTTTCTAAGACATTATCCTACAGAGGAAACATTTTTACTTCCGCATCACATTTACAGAATTTACAATATTTTCGTTCGTCTCTAATATTTAACCCGGCATCCGAAATCATAATTTTAACACCCGGATAAACGATTTCATTGACAATGACAGTGCCATTATCACAATTGTTCAAGCTTCCTTCAATCGCAGCATATTCCAGCTGTAAAGTGTCATAAATTTCTTTTTTACCCCGATAAACCTTTGTAAGCTCCTGAAGCTTATAGATAACTTCCGGTTTTATACGCTCACCCTCCGCCCTTTTTGCCTGAAAGGTAGAAATAGCCGGTACAATTTGCATAATTTCTTTTTTTACTTTTGCTATTTCTTTGCTCAGCTCATGAAAACGGTCAATGGTTTCCGGATCGGTACCAACTTCAATAATGGTATCCACTCCCATTGGTGTACCAACTGTTTTAGCCGTAATCTTTTTCGCCGCACGTACAATGCCTCCCACAATAAGTCCTTTTTTTCCAATTAAATTTATTTCACCTCTAACAGAAACATTGCAATGAATTAATGCTTCGCTCTGTATGTCGCCGCCGGCAATTACCGTACTGTTCTCTAAAAATTTAGCCACAATATTTCCTTTTGCCTCCAGCTTTCCTTTACCGCCGCCCTGGATACCACAGCGCAGTACTATATTACCCTCAGCCTTTAAAGCAGCTCCTTCAACGATTCCGTAAACATCGATATTTCCCGAAGAGGTAACCGTAAAACCACCTCTGATGTCACCTTTTACTATTACATTACCGTCGTAATTGATATTGCCCGTAGACATATCAATATTTTTAAATTCCATCACATTGGATACAAATAATTTATTTTCTATTAATACAACATGTCCGTTAATTTCCGATAGTAATTGTGTCCCGTCATCCGACATTTTAATATTTTTACCGTAGGACACTTTAACCTTAGTTACAGGCCGCGGTTGAATCTCTTTACCTAAAACCGTATAACCACATTCACCCATCACTTCATTTTCTATCCTTGCCAGCACATCACCGGCTTTCACCCGGTTAATAATATCCAAATCACGGAAATCCACAGTTCCGTCTTCCAATAATTTTGGCTTGATTTTCTGTTCCCTGTTAAAGTTATATTCTACTTTACCGTCTTTCCCCTGAACTGCCAGTTTACCGACCGCAACTACGTATTCCTTTAAATAAATTCTTTCTTCCGTGAACTGCTTAATTGCATTCATATCAATACCGAATTTAATACCATGTTTGTCCAGGTCTGCTTTTATTGCATCAGCATCCATTAATTTTCCATCATTAGAAGGAGGATAAAATTTACATAAGCCCTGCATGCCGTCGATCGACAGGGATACACTAAAGCTTTCATCAACAGGAGGCTTTTTCTCATCATCAATCTTATACAAAAAATCTTCTTCACTGTTATTAATTTTTTGCCGCAGCTCAATCATATCAAACTCAAATTTTCCCAGTTGGCTTAAATACCGTATTATTTCATCAAACACAACTGGTAACCCCTTACCCGTCTGATGAAATATTTTAATATATGTACCGTCCTCCAAGTTAAATAGTTGAAAATACCCATTCCTCTCCATTATATACACCTCATTTGTTTTCTAAAAAACCAACATAACCGCCAAGTTCCTTTTTCATTTTCAATAAAGCCTTCGTATGCAATTGTGATATTCTGGATTCCGACACCTCCATTATACGACTGATTTCCTTTAAAGTCAGTTCTTCATAATAATATAATACGATTACTTTTTTTTCTTTTTCCGTCAGCTTATGAAGTGATTCGACAAGCATATCTTTAAGCTCCATCATTTCTACAACTTCTGTCGGCTGTGCAAACTTACGATCACATTCTCCGGTATTGGGTATATCGCTGCCCTGCTCCAGATATTCGTTAAGTGATATTACATTTACAGATTTTAACTGCCCCTGCCAGGTATAGTATTCTTCCTCCGTAATCTGCAGACGTCTGGCAATTTCTACATCCGTTGCATTCCTGCCGGTGTCCGACTCTATCGCCTTAATCGCCTGATCAATCTGCTTTTGTTTCTGCCTGATGGTTCTGGGAATCCAATCCATTTTTCTTATCTGATCCAAAATAGATCCCCGGATTCGTAAGCTGGCATACGTTTCAAATTTAACGTCTTTATTTAAATCATATTTATCAATGGCATCAATTAATCCAAAAATACCAAAGCTGACAAGATCTTCATATTCCACACTATAGCCTAAATACATGCAAAGTCTTCCGGCCACCAGTTTCACTAATGAAACATATTCAATTATGATTTTTTCCCTTAATTCTAAACTTTTCGTTTGCCAATATTCATTCCATAGTTTTCTTTTTGAAGCTTCGTCCATTTTATCCTCCTAAATTAGTATGATTAGGATTCTTCCTCTGTTGAAATATCTTGTCCTTCTTTTTCATTCTTCGGTTCACTTTTTACGGTATTCAAAAAATGATCCAATACTAATTTCGTTATCAATCCTATTAAATAAAAACAAACGAGAACTAAGACCAGTATTTTTAACAGGCCAAATAATTCATAATGCTGTAAAAACCCAAGCACGCAGGTAATTATTCCTGCTATTAGCATGGTTAGTGCCGGTATTGGTTTTGTATTCATAATATCACCAAACCTTTCAGATAACGGTTATGCTTCTGCCTACTGCCTTAATTACCAATTCCCCATTCTCCGTATAAAATTCTATGGTTCTTCCGTAGTTAAGACCAGTATCTTCAGCCTTAAGGGGGATGCTTAGTTCCTTTAATTTCTGTTTACTTGCTTCTACATTTCTCTTACCTACATTCATAAAATCCAATTCCGTCTTAAGTACGAACATCTGTGCGCCGCCGGCCATTTTCGCGATCAATCTTTCCTTAGAAGCCCCCAGCTTCAGCATATTGCTCAAAAGTAAGTCAATTGCGGTATCTGCAAATTTAGCCTTGTTTTCATTATTCCTTATCTTTGTACTGTCCGGCAGCATAACATGCGCCATGCCGCCTATCTTTTTCACAGGATCATATAATACTACTCCAACACAAGATCCTAAGCCCAGTGTAGTTAAGGCATTTGGATATATTGCCGTATTTAAATCAGCCATTCCAACCTTTATCATAATGTCCATATAATTCCCATCCATCAAAACCCTAACGATTTTAGTATTTTATCATATGATTTTAAGTCTGGAATTAAAAAGAAATAGCCTTCCATACTTTCCTGATCACCAAATCTCGTTTGAATAAATAATGCCTTGTCTCCTTGTGTCCCAAACTCTACTGCCGGTACGTCTAAAATGGCGCCGGCCATATCAATACATAAATACGGTATGGATTGCTGTATCTTTAAGTTTGTTAATGCCGATAAGGACGCCAAATAGGCTCCTGAAATAATATTGCCTATTTCCTGTAATGCAGAAAATTCCATTTCGGTGAATTCCTCACCGGTATCTCCCGTTAATCCCATAAGCTGATTAACCAGCTTATGGGCAGAATCCTTATTTAAAAGAAACATAACGCTTCCATTTATGTCACCGTCTAATGTCAAATAAATACCGGCTACAATCAATTCTTCACCGCCCAAAATAGAACTGATATTTTCTATGTCCAGCAGCTCCACTTTCGGTACACTCATATCCACCTTAGTCTGTAATAACTGGGCCAATGCCGTTGCCGCATTACCGGCTCCAATATTCCCCACTTCTTTCAGTACATCATATTGAATATCGCCAATGCTATAATCGTCCATGTAAACCCCCGTCTTTATTCATTTACTATTGTATTTAAATCTAAAATGGAAATCAGGTCATTATTGTGTTTGCCGATTGTACTGATAAAACTGTTTATATCTTCCTTGGCATTATAAAAAACCTTTTCCGTATCCTTTTCTTCTATGGTTACCACTTCTTTTACTTCATCAACTATAATGCCCAGGGCAGCCTGCTGCTCCGGTTTTATAATAATGATTCTGGTTGCATTTGTAATTTCATCCTCAGGCAGCTTCATCTTTAACCGGATGCTCATTACCGGAATAATATCACCTCTTAAATTAATAACACCTTTAAAGTATGACTGTACCTTAGGAACTCTTGTTATTTTCTGCATGCGAACGATATTATCAATATATCGGATATCTATCCCATACTGCTCCTGCCCGATTTTAATAACAATATATTGATTTGTATCATAGCTGTTCTTACTTTCATCCATATTAGTTTTCCTCCCTAAATTAGAGTGTTGACGTCTAATATTAATGCCACTTCACCGTCACCTAAAATAGTTGCTCCACTTAATAATTTGTTATTATTCATGTATTTACCTAAAGATTTGATTACAATCTCCTGCTGGCCGATTAGATAATCCACTACAAATCCGGCATACCGTTCTCCCTTTTTGGCGATGACAACCGTCATGTTACCGGAATTTTCTTCAGAGGATTCTATGTCCAGTATTTTGTTTAAGCGTACCAAAGGAATCACACTGCCTCTTAAATGTATGACTTCTCTGGCCTCCACATATTTGATGTCAGCCACCGGTATATCCTCTATGGTCTGAATGGCACCCAGAGAAATGGCATACTTTTCATTGCCGACAACAACCATTAAGGCCTGTATAATCGCTAAGGTCAAAGGCAGACGGATGATAAATACGCTTCCTTCTCCCAATTTATTCTTCACCTCAACATCTCCGCCCAGGCTTTCTATTTTTGATTTCACCACATCCAGGCCGACCCCGCGGCCGGATACATCGGATACCTTTTTTGCCATGGAAAAGCTGGGAAGAAATAATAAATCAATAACATCCTTTTCATCCATCGTCTCAGCCTTTTCAGGAGTGATAATACCTCTGTTAACAGCCTTTTCCTTAACATTCTGCACATCAATACCATTTCCATCGTCCCGTACCTCTATGACGACATTGTTTCCGTCCTGATAAGCATCTAAAAAGATAGAGCCTACTTCCGGTTTGCCTCTTTTCTTTCTGACTTCCGCACTTTCCAAACCATGGTCTGCGGAATTTCTTAACAAATGCATCAGCGGATCTCCGATTTCATCAATTACCGTCCTGTCAAGCTCCGTATCTTCACCGGTCATGAACAATTCCATTTTTTTGTTCAGCTTTTTACTCAAATCACGTATCATTCTCGGGAATCGGTTCACCACATTTTCTATGGGTACCATCCTCACTTTCATAACGGATTCATGAAGGTTTGTAGTTACCCTCTCTAAATATTCAATTTGCTCATTAAATCCCGTGCCCAAATTTGAATCGGAATTTTCACTGACGGAAACCAGGCTGTTCTTCGCTATGATAAGCTCACTGACCAAATTCATCAGGACATCCAGCTTTTCAATATCAACCCGAACGGTATGGTTTATGACCGGCTTACCTGCTTGTTTAGGGATGGGAGCGGAAGCTGCGGCCGCTTGTTTTACTTCCATCTCCTTATCCTCATCATTAAATTTAATATTTTCCAAATTAATTTCTTCGCCTAATACATGAGCGATTTCCGAAACACCGTTCACACACTGAAATACTCTTTCTATCGATTCCGATGTGACCACATAAACGCTGAATTGAAAATCAAATTTTTCATCCTCAATGTCTTGAACCGGAGGATTGGACTTTGCCACTTCTCCTATTTCTTCCAAAGACTTAAAAACCAAAAATGCTCTGGCTGCTTTTAAAACACATGTTTCCTGAATATAAACAGTGATACCGTAAATATGCTTGCCGTCCTTAGCCACACTTAAAAAGGCTTTCTTTTCATAGCTTTCAATAACCATATCCTTGTACAAAGGCTGATATGCCCCGCCGGCAGCCGTATTTTGGGTTTGCGCTTTCACTTCCGGTTTCCTTTCCGCATCAGAAACCGTACCTGCTTCTCCGTTTAAAAACCGATTCAACTCCTGTATAACAGACTCATTCTCATTAGTGCCTTCGTCTCCTGATTCCGTAATATGATTCAAATAATCCTCTAAGGCATCCAGGCATTGGAAGAGAATATCTACCAAGGATGCCGTCACACTCATCTTATCATTCCGGATCTCGGAAAAAACGTTTTCCATATCATGAGTCAGCTTCTGCATTCTCTTAAAGCCCATGGTTCCTGCCATTCCCTTTAAAGAATGGGCCGCCCTGAATATTTCGTTTATGGTATCTTTGTTTTCCGGTTCTTTTTCCAATACCAGCAATTGTTCGTTTAAATTTTGAAGATGTTCTCTTGTTTCGTCTATAAAAATCTCTAAATATTGGCTTACATCCATATCATCAGACCCCCAAGTAATTTATTATTGCATCAGCAATTTTTTCTATTGGTTGAATTTCATTGACTAATCCGGCTTCCGTTACCGCTTTAGGCATACCATATACGACACTGGAATCCTTATCTTGTGCTATTACATAAACATTTTTTTGTTTTTTTAAATTTTTTATTCCCTGGGTACCGTCTTGCCCCATTCCGGTCAAAATCACACATATCACTTCCTCATAAGAACTTTCCCCTAATGATTCATACATATAATTGGCACAGGGACGAACGCCCTCTCTTGGTTCTTCCTTCGTTAAATTGATTTTATGTGCAATACCGTTTTTTTTAATTTTCATATGCATACCGCCGGGTGCAATATACACGTTCCCGTCTATAAGTTCATCACCTTCCTCAGCTTCTTTTACATTGACTTTACTGGTTTCATGCAATCGTTCGGCTAATGATTTCGTAAATCCTCCCGGCATATGCTGCACGATAAGGACAGGCACCCCTAATTTTGGGGGAAGCTTTGGTATCAGCATATGCAGCATTCTTGGCCCTCCTGTCGAGCAGGCTATTGCTATTATCTTTTTCCCGTCTTTTTTGATAAGATTATCTCTTTTTACTAAAACCGGTTTTAAAATTTCCTCTTTTTTTTCTTTATAAATAGTACGGAATTTAGTAATTGCAGATAACAGTTCCATAAAATGTGTTTTAAAATCATTACCTTTTGCTTCGATGAAATTTTCCGGTTTGGTAATAAAATCGGAAGCTCCCAATTCCAGGGCCCTAATTGTCTCAGAAGCCCCTTCCCTGGTCAGTGTGCTCGCCATTAAAATATTTGCATTAATCTTATACCTATGTAAAGCCTCCAGCAATTCCAAGCCTGTCATTTTAGGCATATTAATATCACATACAATGGCATCATACTTCTTTTCCAGTATTAGATTTAACGCTTCCAATCCGTTTTTAGCAACATCTTCTACTTGAAATCTTTCATCTGCATTTATTATATCATAAAACACCCTTCTCATGAGTGCAGAGTCATCAACTATTAAGACTTTTTTTTTCATTCTTTCCTCACTTTTTTCGCTTGCGTCTTTCCTCTTCAAAAATAAATTTAATAATGGCTTCCCGATCCTCTTTTATCATATCAACAAACTTACATCTGTTTTCAAACTGTCCTCTTTTATTTTCCAAATTAACAGAGGCTATTACCTGCCCCAGGATATGAAATAATTTATCCTTACCATTACTATGTAAACTGAAAAGTAAAATGATAAAATTTCCTGTTGTTAATTTCTCATTGGTAATAAAGCGGGCACCGCCCCCGCTGATGTCTACAAACATACCGTCTTCTCTTTTTTTATTTTCTTTTAACAGGGTATAGATATCGGTATTTACAAGCATTTCGCTTTCAAGGCATAAGTATTGTATTGGAATTGCACAATCAAGCCTATAAAATTCTCTTCTTTGAAATTTGGCAAAAGGAGTGATCAATTCCATTACCAGAAGAAATAGATTATTGCTTTTATAACGATCTATAATTTTAGCCTGGCATTTAAATATGCCGCCCTTAGTATGATAGCTTAGTTCATAAATATAACTGTCGGAAAGTAATACGATTTTTCCCTTATTAACGGGCATGGAAATAATAATCGTGTCATCATCCGTCATATCAAGAACCTGACTGTAATATTTTACATTGACAAACTCATTAGATGAAATGATATTCTTTCTGATTGGTTTAATTTCAATTTTCGTTCCGATGGATAAATTTTTAAAGCTCAAAGCACTTCCCCCCATAACGTCTATTTTTTAAGCAAATATCCGGTAATGAAATTCAGGATTCCTTTTTTTCTGGTGTCCTGCTGTTCTTCCTCGACCAAATTTAAAACCAATTGCTTAAATGCAGCCGATGCTTTGGAGGAGGGATATTGGATAGAAACAGGAACCTGCTGCATAACGGACTTTTCAATAGAATCGTCTGTAGGAATCATGCCCAGATATTCAATTTTAATCTTAAGGAACCGTTCTACGACCAAATTGAGCTTGTCAAACAATTTTCTTCCCTCCTCATTGGAAGTAACTTTGTTTGTGATCACTTTAATGTTGTTTAGGCCCCTTTCATATTTGGGATTTCTTCTCAAGGTTTTTAAAAGAGAGTAAGAGTCCGTTAAGGATGTTGGTTCAGGCGTCATAACCAACAATATTTCCGCACTATATATCAAAAAGTCGATAACCGCATCGGAAATACCCGCTCCGGTATCAACAATAATAAAATCCGCCAGCGTATCCAATTCAGACATATTTTGAATCAAATAACTGATATTTTCTTTACTAAGATTCGTTAACCCCTCTATTCCGGAACCGCCGGATATAAATCCAATATCCAAGGGTCCTTTTGTTATGATATCTTTAATATTTTTTTCTTTATAAATCAAATCACTCAAATTATATTTGGGGATGGCACCGAACATAACTTCTACATTTGCCAATCCAAAATCAGCATCTAATATAATGACTCTTTTTCCGATTTTCGTCAACTGGACTGCCAGGTTTATCGCGGTATTCGATTTTCCCACTCCTCCCTTGCCACTGGTTACCGTAATGACTCTGGCAGGAATCGTATTTACTTGCTGCTTATTCATTTTAATAATATTACGAAGCTCTTGTGCCTGATCCATCTCTAATTCCCCCCCAGCAATTGTTTCACTATTTTTTGAACATTAATCACTTCTATATCATCGGGCACACTTTGTCCACATGTTATATAGGATAAATCTGCTTTCGTATGCAATTTAATGTTCAAGATATTCCCCAGCGTCATAGTTTCATCCGTCTTTGTAAATATCAGCTTATAATCAACGATATTGGAATAAGAATTCACTATTTGCACCAAATCCCGATATTTTGTAGTAGCGCTTAATACCAGATATACTTCCTTTTCTGCCTTACCGTCGGCACAATGTATAAACTTCTTCATATCATTTTTTTGTTCTTCATTGTGGGGTGAATGTCCTGCCGTATCAACCAGTATATATTCATAATCATGAAATTCTTCAATTGCCTCCAGAATTTCATTTTCGGAAAAGATAACCTTAAGGGGTACTCCCAAAATATTGGCATAGGTCCTTAACTGGTCGGTAGCTGCGATTCGATAGGTATCCGCCGTTAGCAGGGCTATGGACTTTTTACTGTCTATATGCAGCTTAGAAGCAATCTTAGCAATTGTCGTCGTCTTTCCTACTCCTGTCGGTCCAATTAAATAGACTAATTTCGGTCCGTTTTCAGCAGGTGTTATCAGGTTGGGTTCTCCGAATTTCAGTACCAGCTTTTGATATATATTTCCAAGTATGGAGTCAATGGTAACCTTACCCTTGCTGTTTTTTTCAATTTCATTTACAATTTCATTCGCGTACTTTTCGTTTACTTCATTATCTATTAACGTATTATACAGCATCTGCATGAACATGACGATTTCATTTTTTTCTTTTACCGGTTTTTGAGCCATTGTTTCATCTTTTTCCTGCCGAAGCTGATTTTCCAACAGATTTTGCAGGCTGTCCAGCTTTTCTTCAATAGCTTTTTCCGTATTGGTATTTTTCCTGTCTGCGGGTAATTCAACAACAGTATCCCGAAATCTGCTGTTTTCCCTTTTATAATTAGATTCCCTTCTTTGATTGCCCTCTTCAATGGCTGCGGTAACCTCTACCACCTTGGATTTAAAAAAGCGCAAAAACCCGGTAGGTCTGCTTTCCTTCACATTTAAAATGACAACACTTTTACCTAATTCTTCTTTTGCATTATTGATTGCTTCTGTTTCATTTTTTCCCTGATATTTTTTAATAATCATGCTGTCACCATCCCAATAGACTGTAATTCCACATTAGAATCTACCTCATTATAGGAAATGACGATTAAATCCTTAAAGTAGTTCTCTGTTAATTTCTTAAAATACATTCTTACGATTGGAGAAGTTATAATAATAGAGCTCTTTCCCATTTTCTCCAGCTTTTCTGTCTCCATTTCAATAGCTTTTACAATTTTTTTTGTCTTCTCCGGATCTAATGTCAGATAGGCTCCCTGCTCCGTTTGTTTCACGGAATTCATAATCTCCTGTTCAATAGCCGGATCAACGGTCACTACACTGGTGGTTTCATTTGCCGGAAAATATTTGGAGGATATGGCTCTTTTTAAGCTTTGTCTTACATACTCTGTTAATATGTCCGTATCTCTTGTGGTGGCAGCATGATCTGCAAGGCACTCAAATATTGTCAGCAAATCCCGAATTGAAATTCCTTCACCTAAAAGATTTTGCAGTACTTTTTGAATTTCTCCTAATCCCAGCAGCTTGGGAACCAGCTCCTCTATTAAGGAAGGATTGGTTTCCTTCAGGTTGTTAATCAGGTTTTGTACATCCTGTCTGGTCAGTAATTCCGCAATATGCTTACGGATTACTTCCGTTAGATGAGTGGCTATTACGGAAGGCGGATCAACAACAGTATAACCAAGGCTTTCCGCACGCTCTCTCTGATTTTCCGTAATCCAAATAGCCGGTAAATGGAAGGAAGGCTCAAAGGTCTTAATACCTGTTATTTCCTCTTCCACAAAACCGGGATTCATTGCCATATAATGATTAAATAGAATCTCACCTTCGCTTATCTGTATCCCTTTTATCTTTATGATATACTGGTTGGGATTCAGCTGAATGTTATCCCGAAGCCGGATGATGGGAACCACACAGCCAAGCTCTAAGGCCACCTGCCTTCGAATCATGACCACACGGTCCAATAAATCTCCGCCCTGGTTAACATCGGCAAGAGGTATGACACCGTAGCCAAATTCCAGTTCAATGGGATCTACCTGTAATAAGGATACCACGTTCTCCGGCCTGCGTATCTCATCCGCATCCACATCATCGCGTTCCGTAGATGATTCAATTTCCGCTTCATGAATATGATTGGAAATTACCACTCCGGTAATAACAAAAACCAAACCTAATGCAAGAAATAAAATTGTATTTAAAGGAGTTGTTATTCCTAAAAAAGCGATGACTCCTCCTACTATATACATGACTTTAGGGATTCCAAATAATTGACTTACCAGAGTCGTACCAAAATCGGCACTTTTTGATGCTTTGGTAACTAAGATACCTGTTGCTAAGGAGATAAGCAGAGATGGTATCTGGCTTACCAGGCCATCTCCTATTGTTAAAATGGTATATTTTTGAAGGGCATCGGTTATTTCCAATCCTCCCATTAAGACGCCCATTGCAATACCGCCTACAATATTAATTATCGTTATAATCAGACCTGCCGCAGCATCTCCTTTTACATATTTAACGGCACCATCCATGGACCCGAAAAAGTTGGCCTCTTCCTGAATCTTTTCTCTTCTTAATTTTGCTTCCTTATCATTTATGGCTCCCGTATTTAAATCGGCATCAATAGCCATCTGTTTTCCGGGCATGGCATCCAAAGTAAATCTGGCTGTTACTTCCGCAACTCTTTCCGAACCTTTATTGATTACTAAAAATTGTATTAATATTAATATAATAAAAACAATGAAACCAATAATAAGATTCCCGCCTCCGACAAAATTTCCAAAGGTGGTTACCACATTACCAGGTTCTCCTGTCATTAATATCAGCTTTGTCGAAGATACATTTAAGGATATCCTAAAAATAGTTGTCAGCAGTAATAAAGTAGGATAAAACGCCATATCCAATACTTCTTTCACAAATAATGCATTAAACAAAACAATTAAAGCCAAAGAAATATTTACTGCCAGCATAACATCCAATAAGATGGAGGGTATAGGAATTATTAAAAATATAAATGCCGACAAAATATATAAGCCTATTCCCAAATCTGCCTTTTTCATCTTTTTTCCTCCGGATTATCCTTTATTCTTTAAATTATACACAAATGCCAATACCTCTGCAACAGCCTGATACAGTTCAGGCGGAATTTCTTCACCTATTTCGACATTGGCATATAACATCCTTGCTAAGGGTTTATTTTCCACTATTTCAATTGCGTATTCCTTTGCCGCTTCTTTTATCTTTAAAGCCAAAAAGTCTTCTCCCTTAGCCAATACAACGGGAGCTTTAAAGGAGTTTGCATCATATTGCAATGCGACAGCCAAATGGGTAGGATTCGTAATCACCACATCCGCCTTGGGAATACTCTGCATCATACGTCTTTGCGAAACTTCTCTCATTTTACTTCTGATTTTACTTTTAATCTGGGGGTTACCCTCCGAATTTTTAAATTCATCCTTCACTTCCTGCTTACTCATTTTCATTTCTTCTTTAAATTTAAATTTCTGATAGACATAATCAGCAAGGCCAATGATCAAATAAAGCACGCTGATCTTCAATCCTAAATTGATTGCTATTTCTCCAATTTGAAAAACCGCAGTCATTAACGGTATCTCATAAAGCAATAACAATAAGCCCTGTCTGTCTTTTAAGGTTGTGTACATCATGTAGGCAATCACGGCAATTTTAACCACTGATTTTATAAGCTCCATTATGGAATCTTTTGAAATTATTTTTTTAAAGCCTTTTATAGGATTTAATTTATTAAACTTAGGTTGTAAGGGCTTTAAAGTCGGTCTCCATTTAACCTGTACCAATTCCACGGCAAAGATAATGATATAAGCGATTAAAAAAACCGGCAGCAGGATCAATATCATTTTTATAACACTATTATTTATTAATTGCCTCATATGGGCAACCGGAATTTCTCCGTTAATAAGCTGCAAGGTTTCCGGTATTTTTACATATATATCGGAAAAAATATCTATCAAACCGGAACCTATATATTCCAGCAGGTATTTTAAAACAAGAAATAAGCAAATTAAACCGGTTGCATTGATAAGCTCCTTACTTTTTGCAACCTGGCCTTCTTTTCTCGCATCCTTTAATTTCTTGGCAGTTGCCGGCTCTGTCTTTTCGCCGCCCGGCCCGTCCTTCGCAAAAAACTGTAAATTATAAGTTATGCTATTTTCTAAATTCATGTTAATGCAAACCTTCCATAACAGCTATGATTATTTTTTTCATTTCCATAAAAATGAAATTTGAAATGCTGGGAAGTAATCCTATTGTAAAAAACATGACCATTAGCCCAAGAATAATTTTCAGCTGCATACCGATCACAAACATATTTAATTGAGGTGCGGCCTTAGCCAGTATGCCTAATATTACATTTAACATTAATATTACGGCAAATATAGGAAGAGCAATACGAAATCCGATTACTATATAATCCTGTAAATAAGTAATCATGGTTGACATTAAGGAGTCACTGCGAATTACCGCCTTGTTTATGGGTATCAATTGAAAGGAATCAATCAGGGCTCTCAATATGTAATAATGCATATCCGTTATTACTAAAAACAACATCACCAAATAAGAATAAAAGGTCCCGCTTATACTTACCTGGTCATTCGTCTGAGGATCAAACAGAGTCACCATGGAAAATCCAATATCCATGTCTATGATCCTTCCTGCAAATAATATTATACTGCTGCAGATATTTGCACCAAAGCCGATGAGCAGACCCACGATCGCCTCTTTTAAAACAATAGCCGCAAATCCAATCACCGTAGAATAGTTAATGGTTTCTTTTGGCAGAAAACTAAACAGCAGGATAGAAATAAACAGGGAAAAACCAATTTTCATCCGTTGGGGTATCTGGTTGCCTCCATAAAAGGGAGCTATATACATAAACATGGTGATACGGACCAATATTAACAGAAAATACTCCAAATCCTTTATCGTAAAAGAATACTCTATCATACCATTACCTTATATAATTGCCGAAGTTTGAATACAGTTCAACCATAAATTCCGTCATATTATTCAGCATCCAATGCCCCATTAGTATCAGCATTAAAAAAACTGCCAGTATTTTGGGAACAAAGGTCAGCGTCTGTTCCTGAATAGAGGTCACTGTCTGAAATATACTGATAATTAATCCTACAATAAGAGAAACCAGTAACAATGGTGCCGCAGTTGTGATTATGTTCCACAGCGCATTTCTAGCAATACCAATAACGACATTCTGATCCATAACAACACTCCTTAATAAAATGTTTTAACGAGGTTTCCGATTACCAGATTCCATCCGTCTGCCATTACAAACAACAGGATTTTAAATGGCATGGAAATGGTAGTCGGCGGAAGCATCATCATACCCATAGACATAAGAGTTGATGCCACAACCATATCAATCACAATAAACGGGATATAAATTACAAACCCTATAATAAAAGCGGTTCTCAACTCACTGATAATAAAGCTGGGTATTAAAACCCTCGTAGGGATTTCCTCTTCCGATTCTACTTTATCAATTCCGGCTATATCCAAAAAAAGCCTTAAATCCTTTGTTTGAGTCTGCTCATACATAAAAGTTCTCAAAGGTGCTAATCCCTCTTCAATAGCTTCTTCTTGTGTAATCTTTCCCTCATCAAAAGGTTTTATGGCATTTTCATTAATTTCATTTATAACAGGATTCATGATAAAAAAAGTAAGAAACAGTGCTATCCCTATAATGACCTGATTAGGAGGAGCTGTTTGTGTGCCTAACGCATTCCGGGTAAAATGTAATACGATTATTATCCTCGTAAAGGATGTAAGCATTATCAATAAAGTAGGAGCCAGTGCAATTAATGTTAATGTAATTAATATTCTAAGTGATCCTGTAATATTTCCATTACCGTCGTTATAGGTAACGGATAAAGCATTATTTATATTTAATTCCTTCAAATCCTCTGCCGTTTCACTGCTTCCCGCTTCATTCACAACCGTTTGGTCAGTATTGTCATTCAGATCATTTACGGCTAAAGCATCCGCCTTCAAAAAAATGCCTATAAAAAGGCAGGAAAATATAAACAAAAACCCTCTTATTATCCTCTGACAAGTTTTTATTCTATTATGGTTCTTCATAGTAACGCCTACTTCTTCCGAATAAGTTTTTTTGCTTTCTCAAGTAAATCTTGAAAATGATCGCCGTTTGACAATTCATTGCTTACCAGCTCACTTTCTTCTATTTCCGCTAAAAACGTGATACTATCTTTTGTGATGGCTATCGCCATACATTTGTTTGCTATTTTTACTATTTGTATATATTTATTAGCCGTCAGCTTATAAGTCTCCATCACCTGTATATTACGGTTAAAAGCCTGCCCCTGCTGGTATTTAGCAATCCACCGGGTAGTTACATATGTGATTGCCAAAACAAATACAAACAGTAATAACAGCAAAACAAATTGAAGAAAGCTTTCCATATGTACCGACATAAATTTACCCTATGACCTTCTTCACTGCCTCAATCACACGATCTGCCTGAAAAGGTTTCACAATAAAATCCCTTGCTCCGGATTGAATAGACTCAATAACCATTGCCTGCTGCCCCATAGCCGAACACATAATTACCGTTGCAGCGCTGTCTGCTTCCTTGATCTTTTTTAATGCCTGAATTCCATCCATTTCCGGCATGGTAATATCCATCAATACTAAATCCGGCTTTAATTCATTGTATTTTTCAAAAGCTCTTACACCGTTTTCAGCCTCTCCCACAACGCTATAGCCATTCTTTGTCAGAATATCCTTAATCATCATTCTCATAAATGCAGCATCATCACAAATTAAAATTGTTTTAGCCATTACATCTCTCTCCTATTCAAAATTTTTATTTTATGATTTCTGTTACTCTAACTCCAAAGTTCTCATCTATAACCACAACTTCACCTTTTGCCACATTTTTCCCATTAACCAAAACATCAATGGGTTCTCCTGCAATTTTATTAAGCTCAATAATAGTGCCGGGTGCAAATTTTAAAATATCCTGAATGGCTTTACTGGTCCTGCCGAGTTCAACAGTTACTTCTAAAGGCACATCACGTATCAGCGTAATATTTTCATTCTGAGTTTCTACATTATAATCATTTTTAAACTCTTGAAATTGCGCTGGTTGAATATTAACATTTTGCATATTATTATTCATATAATTTTGATTTTGCATATTCGTATTCATATTCATACCCGCCATCGTCATTCTATCTGACTGAAAATCAGGGTTATCAGTTACATTTACCTGATTCCTGTTAATACCGGAATCAGCTGTTTTTCCTTGACTTCCTGTGCTTGAAACATTACTGGATACTGCTGCGGTAGTCGTTGATGCCATAAATTCCTCCAATAAATGTTTGGCAAATTCAATGGGATATAGCTGCATGATCGTACTGTTTACCAATCCCTCTATTTCCATATGAAAAGCTACTTCTATAAAAGTCTCACCCAGGAATTCCGAAACATTACTTTCTACTTTTCCGCCGGAAAGATCTACTACATCGGCTTGCGGCGGACTAATGTCAACAATGGTTTTAAACATACTGGAAAGAGAAGTTGCAGATGAGCCCATCATTTGATTCATGGCTTCACCGATTGCACTAAGATGAAGCTCCCCGAGTTCCCCTTCAGAATTGGTACCATCACCGCCCATCATTAAATCGGTTATTATCTTAACATCCTTTTCCTTTAAAATTAATATATTCCTGCCATCCAGCCCTCCCGTATAGGAAATTTGAATAAATACACAGGGTCTTTCATGTTCAGCCGCCAGACTTTCCCAATCAGTCACCGTAACAACAGGTGTTGTTATTGTTACTTTTCTATTTACCAACGAATATAAAGTTGTGGCAGCTGTTCCCATACTGATATTCGCTATTTCCCCAACTGCATCTTTGTCCTGTTCCGAAAGTAGCTCCGGTTCTGCTTTACTCAAAGCAGCCTCAGGTGTTTCGCCATTTGAAATACCATTTAATAAAGCATTAATTTCTTCTTGAGATAATATTCCGTCCATTTTTTATGGCTCCTCTCTAATGATAGATGTAATTCTGACTGCATAGGCTTCTTTCGATGCACCGGGAAGTGCTTTAAATTTTTTAATATTACCAACAAAAACATCCAACTCATTATCTATATTAGCATTTAAACGAATGATATCACCAACCTGCAGATTTAAAAAATCGCTTACCGATACGCTGCTGCGTCCCAATACGGCTTTTATGGGCATACTGGCTTTTGTTATCATAGATTCTATTAATTCCTCATAAGAATCATCACCCTTTTTCTGCATGGTTGAAAACCAATATTTTGTATTTAATTTATCCATTACATCCTCAAGAGTCAAATAAGGAAGACAAATGTTCATCAGACCTTCCGTATCCCCAATTTGTAAATGTATGGTTATAATAG
>CAMJWQ010000008.1 GCA_946409475.1 uncultured Lachnospiraceae bacterium | reverse complement strand
CACGAATGCATAAGGAAGATGTCACTGCATGACCGCATTCGGCGCGCAAAGTGTCTTCTTCCTCAAGAATGAGGGGGCAGGGGAGCTGAAGTGCCGGAGACACTTTGTTATGTGACGGAGAGCGGACCTGTCCGCCTTGTTTTTTCATAATGTTAAAAAGGGCCTTTTTTATAATATATTCTGCCCGATGTGCACTCGGCAGAGAAAAAGCATAATTTGTTCGCAACCGACAGGCTGATTCCGTGACTTGCGGAATCTTATTCCTGACAAGTGAGCTGCCTGCAGATTCATCTTGTTTGGATTAGTTGAATAAGAGAGGAGAAAAAGAATTATGAAGAAAAGAGTGTTTTGGATGCTGATGACTGTGCTTGTCGGCATGCTTTTGCTGACAGGCTGTAACGGTAAGGGACAGGAAACCGGTGAAAAGGAAGCCGGAGCAGAAACCCGGGAGGAAAGCGAAGCTGCCGGGGAAACACCGGCGGAAGAACCGGAGGCAGGCCCGGAGAATGAAGAAGCTGAGGCAAATGAGCCGGAGATTACGGAAAATACGGATTTATATGTTTTTATTGCGGCCAGCTTATCTAATGCGATGGAGGAAATCCGGGCTTCATTCCTGGAGAAAGAGCCTAATGTGAATGTGATTATAAATGCGGACAGTTCGGGAACCCTGAAAACACAGATTGAAGAAGGTGCTCTGTGTGATGTGTTTTTCTCTGCGGCGAAGGATAAGATGGAGGCTTTGGAGGAAAGCGATCTGGTCGTGGAAGGAACGGTAAAGGATCTTTTGAGCAACAGTCTGGTATTGATTAAACCGGCCGGACTGGAAACAGAGGTGACGGGCTTTGAGGATGTGACGAATGCTGCCAATATTGCCCTGGGAGGCGAGGATGTACCGGCAGGTGCTTATGCAAGGGAAGCTTTCGAGAGCCTGGGGATATTGGAGGCCGTTATGGCAATGGAAGTGAATGAATGTACCAATGTATCGGCAGTACTTGCTGCGGTAAGTGAACAGAGCAATGAAATAGGAGTGGTTTATGCTACCGATGCGGCTTCGGCGGAGGGAGCCGTGGAAATTATTGCCTCCGCTCCCGAAGGAAGCCTTTCTGAAGCCCCTGTTTATCCCGTAGGGCAGATTGTGAATCCTGAAGCAGCCGGTTCCGAGAATTTGGCGGCGGAACTATTTTTGGAGTATCTTCAATCTGAGGATGCCCTGGCTATTTTCGAAAAATACGGATTTTCTCTATACGAATAGAACTGGTGTAAGCAAAGGAGGAGCGGAATATGACGGAGATGTTAAAAAGCATGGACTGGAGCCCGCTGTGGATTTCATTAAAAACCGGTGCTGCTGCAACAATACTGTCCTTTTTCGCAGGAATCTTTGCGGCGAGGCTGGTAATGAAAGCCGGAAATCGAACAAAGTGGGTTTTGGATGGAATTTTGACTCTGCCCTTAGTGTTGCCTCCTACGGTAGCCGGATTTTTGCTTCTGCTGTTATTCAGCTTAAAGAGGCCTTTCGGCAATATGTTATATGTTCATTTTGATATAAAGTTTGTACAGACCTGGCAGGGATGCGTGGTTGCTGCGGCAGCCATTGCATTTCCTCTCATGTACCGTAATGCCAGAGCCGCCTTTGAACAAGTGGATGAGAACCTGATTTATGCCGGCCGTACCCTGGGAATGTCCGAAATGAGTATCTTTTGGAAGGTTATTATCCCTGTGGCATCTCCGGGAATTGCCTCAGGAACCATACTTGCTTTTGCAAGAGCCCTTGGAGAATACGGTGCCACCGCTATGCTTGCCGGAAATATTTTAGGTAAGACAAGGACCATAGCCGTAGCCATAGCCTATGAGGTATCCGCCGGTAATTATGATGTGGCCGGATTTTGGGTCGTGATTATCGTATTGATTTCCTTCTTTATTGTTGTTTGTATGAATATGGCAATGGCACAAGGTTCCATAAAAAGCGGGAGGTGGTAGGAATAAAATTAGAAGTCAACATAAAGAAAAATCTGAAAGGCTTTCATTTGCATGCTTCCTTTGTATCGGAGAGCTCCTGTATGGGATTTTTGGGAGCCAGCGGATGCGGAAAAAGCATGACTTTAAAATGTATTGCAGGAATTGAAAGGCCCGATGAAGGAAGAATTGCTTTAGACGGCAGAGTACTTTATGATGCTGCTGCTGACATTAACATACCGCCGCAGAAAAGAAGAGTTGGATATTTGTTCCAGAACTATGCACTTTTTCCCAATATGACCGTGGAAGAAAATATTGGTGTGAGTCTGCATAAAAACAGAGATTTAAAAAAAGAGGAGAAGAAAAATCTAATAGCAGAGCAGATAGCGAATCTGCATTTAAAGGGATTGGAAAAAAGGTATCCGAAACAGCTTTCGGGAGGACAGCAGCAAAGGGTGGCTCTTGGGAGGATATTCGCTTACAGTCCGGATATTATCCTTCTTGATGAACCCTTTTCCGCTTTAGATGCTTATCTAAAGGACAGTCTTCAATATGAGCTGTTCCGGATCTTAAAAGAAATGGGAAGCTCTTTTATCCTGGTTTCCCATAATAGAGATGAAATCTATAAATTTTGTAATGATTTGATTTTATATGAAGACGGACATACCATTATGTCCGGAAGAACAAAGGAGATTTTTAAAAATCCGGTGAAAAAAGAAGCGGCGAAGCTTACCGGTTGTAAAAACATTACAAGAATTAAAAAAATAAATGATTATGAGGCGCTTTCCTTAGATTGGGGTGTGAGATTAAGGACAAGGGAAAAAATAACGGAAAAAACAGCTTACATAGGAATACGCGCCCATCAGCTTCTGAGTGCCCTTGAAGATAAGGAATATAATACCATAAGGATTAAAGTGATAAAACAACTGAATGGTCCTTTTGAGCTGCAATTGATACTTAAGAATGCTTCCTGTCGGGAGGGAAGCGAAATATGGTGGCTGCTATCGGGAAATGAGATGGATATTGTAAAAAAAGCGGAAATTCCGGATTATTTATATTTTCCGCCGGAGGAATTGATGCTTTTAGAGAGCTGATAGGTAACCACTTTTCCGTTAATCAGCTTAGCCAGGAATTCGCCCACATCCTCAACGGCATCATCATAATCCAAGCCGCTGTGCTTCATGAGAGAGGATACCAGTTGATTTTGATTATCCCCCTGTTCCAAGCGGTTCCATAAAAAAATACCGGTTTCATTTAAGGAAGGAAGTCCGTTAACGGCACCGTTATGAGAATCATCTTCACTGACGATACAAAATTCACCGCCTAATTCTCTTAGTATATAACCCTCTTTAATCCGAAGCCCTGAAAATCTCATACAGTATAATCATTCCTTCCTTTGATTTCATATTTTAATTTAAGAATAGCAACCGATATGACAACTTGCATTCAGCTAAAAGATAACATTTCCGGAGAGCTATGTCTATGCATGAGAAAGTGCATAAAAGCTTCCTATCCTGCTTTTAAATTGACATTTTAGCAAAATCAAAAGATTTTATACTACAATATATACATAAATCCGGAAAGTGAACGGCAATTTTTATATTATTACATGCATTGTGTAATAAATTGCAAACGAATAGAATAGTACTCAATAGAAAAACCAGATGATTTGACTTAACAACGGTGTTGAAAAGAAATTTCCTTTTCGGTGCCGTTTTTTCTTTGGCTTTTCTATTTTGAAAAAAGTAATGAAAAAGATGAAGGAGGAATCTTTATGCGACAGGTTGCTATTTATGGAAAAGGTGGAATCGGAAAATCAACAACTACCCAAAATCTAACGGCAGGACTTGCGGAAATGGGTAAAAAGGTTATGATAGTCGGATGTGATCCGAAGGCAGATTCAACACGTTTGGTTCTTGGCGGATTGGCACAGAAAACGGTTTTAGATACCCTGAGAGAAGAGGGTGAGGATATTGATCTGAGCCTTATTATGAAAGAAGGCTACGGCGGTATCAAGGGTGTGGAATCCGGAGGCCCGGAGCCCGGCGTGGGATGTGCCGGCCGGGGTATTATCACTTCCATCAATCTGCTGGAACAGCTGGGAGCTTATGAGGATGATTTGGACTATGTATTTTATGATGTACTGGGTGATGTTGTCTGCGGCGGTTTTGCAATGCCTATCCGTGAAGGTAAGGCACGGGAAATATATATCGTATGTTCCGGGGAAATGATGGCCCTGTATGCCGCTAACAACATATCAAAGGGTATCATGAAATATGCCAATACCGGCGGTGTCCGTTTAGGCGGCCTGATCTGCAATTCCAGAAAGGTAGATGGGGAAGCCGAGCTGGTTCAGGCGGTGGCGAAGGAAATAGGCACCCAGATGATACATTTTGTGCCCCGTGATAATGCGGTACAAAAAGCGGAAATCAACAAAAAAACGGTGATTGATTTTTCTCCTGATGAGCCGCAGGCAGATGAATACCGGGAGCTGGCTAAAAAGGTTGACGGAAATGATATGTTTGTCATTCCAAAACCCATGAGCATTGAAAAATTAGAGTCCATTTTAATGGAACATGGAATCATGGATTAAAAGGGAGGAAAAGAATATGGTATTAATTCGTTCAATAATAAGACCCGGCCAGACCAGTACGGTATTATCAGAGCTTCTGTCGGCAGGATTTCCGGCCGTGACGAAAATGGATGTTTACGGACGGGGAAAACAAAAGGGTGTGAAGGTAGGAGAGGTTTATTATGATGAAATACCCAAGGAAATGCTGCTTATGGTAGTAAAGGACGAGGATAAAGACGATGTGATCCGGATCATTATGAAATATGCGAGAACCGGTGAAGGTAATTTCGGTGACGGACGTATCTTTGTATCACCGGTAGAAGAGGCTTATACGGTCAGTACGAAAACAACCGGATTATAGGAGGAATAGGTATGAAGGAAATAATGGCCATTATCCGCCCCAATAGGTTCGGAATGATTAAAAATGTATTGGCAGACGCCGGATATCCCGCCTATCACTGCTGTAAGGTAATGGGAAGGGGAAAAAAGATGATTGACGCCTCTCTGTTTAAAGCAGCCATAGAAGAAGAGGAAATTACTACGGTACCGGTAGGCGAATATATAGAAAGTATGTCAAGGTTAATGCCAAAGAGAATGCTGACGATGATTGTACCTGATGAAAAAGTACAGAGTCTGGTACAACTGATTATGGAAAATTCGTCAGACGGCCATCCGGGGGACGGCAAAATTTTTGTATTGCCCATATTGGAATCCCTGCGAATCCGTGACGGCAAAGAGCAGAATGATACGGAATCATATTAAGATTAGGAGGTGACGCCATGGATTCCATTAGAGAAAGAGTGCTGGATAAATATAGTGCCAGAGTATATAAAAACAGAAAGGACCACGTAATTACTTTAGATTCGGATAAACCCAATGCAGTCGCTGCCAATACCAGGGCCATACCCGGTATTATTACCCAGAGAGGCTGCTGCTATGCCGGATGTAAGGGCGTTGTGCTGGGACCTATCAAGGATGCTTTGATTATTACCCACGGTCCCATAGGCTGCGGATTTTATACCTGGGGCACCAGAAGGAATAAAGCCTTTGCAGACGAGGTGGATGGGGAAAGGGCCGAAAGCTACATCGAATACTGCCTTTCCACGGATATGCAGGAGCCGGATATCGTATTCGGAGGTGAGAAAAAGCTGAAAGCTGCCATAACAGATGCGGTAGAGCTTTTTCATCCCGCTGCTGTCTTTATCTGTTCCACCTGTCCCGTCGGTTTAATCGGTGACGATATTCATGCCATAGCAAAATGGGCTGAAAAGGAATACAACATCAAATGTATCGGCTTTAGCTGTGAAGGGTATAAGGGTGTCAGCCAATCGGCCGGCCACCACATTGCGAATAATCAATTGATTCGTTATGTAATTGGGGTAGGAGATAAGGAGCCCGTGAAAAAATTCAGTGTAAATATTCTTGGGGAATATAATATCGGAGGAGACGGCTGGGAAATTGAAAAGCTTTTAAAAAGATGCGGAATAGAAATCGTATCCGTGATTCCCGGCGGAGGGAGCTACCGTGATATTAAAAATGCGCATCTGGCAGCATTAAATCTGGTGCAATGCCATCGATCCATCAACTATGTGGCGGATATGATGCTGGATAAGTACGGGATTGACTGGATAAAGGTCAATTTTATCGGTATAGAAAGCTGTAAACAATCCTTAAGGTCAGTCGGGGAATACTTTGGAGACGAAGGGCTGAAGGCCAGAATTGAGGAAGTAATTGCAGATGAAGTGATGAATATTGAAGAGGATCTGGCCTTTTTAAAAGGGAAATTAAAGGGAAAAACGGCGGCCCTGTATGTAGGGGGATCCCGTTCCCACCATTATCAGATGTTATTAAAGGATTTTGGAATGAAGACGGTTCTGGCCGGATATGAATTTGCACATCGGGATGATTATGAAGGCCGTGAGGTGATACCGGACATTAAACCCGACGCAGACAGCAAAAATATTGAAAGCATTGAAGTGCAGCCGGATCCCAAGTATTTCCGGGTCCTTCTGACAGAGGAACAAAGAGAAGCACTGAAAGAAAAAGGGATACTGCTGAATGACTATCCGGGCATGCTAAAGGACATGGAGGACGGTGCCATTATCTGTGACGACTTGAACCATTATGAAACGGAAGAATTTTTAAAGATCTTAAAGCCCGACGTATTTTTCTCAGGTATCAAGGATAAATTTGTTGTACAAAAGAGCGGTATTTTATCCAGGCAGATGCATTCCTATGATTACAGCGGTCCCTATGCCGGATTCAGGGGAGCTATTACCTTTGGTAATGATTTATTCATGGGATTGTCCGTTCCGGCATGGAGCTATATAAAAGCACCATGGAAAAGAGTCCCTAATATAGCGGGAAGTATAGGAGGTGAAAAATAATGCTTAATTATACGGAAAAAGAAGTAGCGAACAGAAAAGCACTGGTAATCAATCCGGCGAAAACCTGCCAGCCGGTAGGTGCTATGTATGCGGCATTAGGAGTTCACGGCTGCCTTCCTCACAGTCATGGGTCCCAGGGCTGCTGTGCCTTTCACAGAATGTTTTTAACAAGGCATTTTAAGGATCCTGCTATGGCTGCCTCCAGTTCCTTTACGGAAGGTGCTTCCGTATTCGGTGGAGGAAGTAATTTGAAAACTGCCGTAAAAAATATATTTGATCTATATGATCCGGAGATCATTGCCGTTCACACGACCTGTCTTTCGGAAACCATAGGTGATGACTTGAATGCACTTATTACGGATATGACCATACCGGAAGGTAAATATGTAGTCCACTGCAACACCCCCAGCTATAAGGGCTCTCATGTGGATGGTTTCACCAACATGGTTTCAGGCTTTATCCGTTATTTAGCGAAAAAGGGACCTGAAACAAATGAAAAGGTATGTCTGCTGCCGGGCTTTGTAAATCCGGGAGATATGCGGGAATACCGGAGAATCATGAATCTTATGAAGGTGCCCTTTATTATGCTTCCTGATACCAGCGGCGTTATGGATACTCCCATGACGGGAAAATTCGAAATGTATCCGAAGGGAGGGACCTTGATTAATGATATTAAGGATGTGGGCAATTGCATGGCGACCATTGCTCTGGGGCTAAAAGTATCGGAACCCTCTGCGGCAGTGCTGGAAAAGCAATGTGATATACCCTATCAGGCGCTGCCCCTTCCCATTGGTATAGAAGCAACGGATAAATTTGTCATGGCCCTGCAGGATATCTCCAAGGATGAAGTTCCTTATGCCTTAGAGGAGGAAAGAGGCCAGTTAGTAGATATTATGGTCGACATACATCCCTATACCTTTGGTAAAAAGGTTGCCATATACGGAGATCCGGATACGGTTTTAGGAATTGCCTCCTTTGCCCTGGAGCTGGGAATGATACCTAAATATGTCTTGACCGGAACTCCGGGAGCGGCTTTTGAGGAAAGGGCCAGGGAGCTTTTTGAAAAGTTTGGTATGGAGGGCTGTATGGCAAAAGAAGCAGGAGATTTATATTTATTACATCAGTGGATTAAGAATGAAAAGGTTGATTTACTGATAGGAGGCACCCATGGAAAGTTTATAGCAAGAGCGGAGGACATACCCTTTGTCCGTATGGGATTTCCTATTATCGACCGTTATGTCCATTCCTATATGCCTCTTGTGGGATACAAGGGAGCAATGCGGATGGCGGAATTAGTATCCAATGCTCTTCTTGATTACAGAGACAGAACCTGCGAAGAGAAGGATATGGAAATGGTTCTGTAATCATCAAAACCGCATACTTAACAAAATCTTGTTGAAGGAGAATATTCCGGCAAAAGCGCTGTTATATTCTCTTTCTGGCATATCCGTATAGTGTCCGCAAATTAACCGGACGATATGCGGGAATAAAAAAGAAAATGATGTAATGATCCGGGAATATTTCAGGAAAGGAAGTTGATGGAATGATGAACACGGCAACAGATAAGAAAGAGGAATTCAGTGTCTTAGAAGAGCGGAAGGATTCCATTTTATATAAGTATGAAGGGGGCTGCAGCGGAACCGGTATACGTTGTGACTCCGACAGTGTATCGGGCGCCGTGAGCCAGCGTGCCTGTGTATACTGCGGAGCACGGGTTGTATTGAACCCGATTACGGATGCCTTTCATATCGTCCACGGTCCCATTGGATGCGCCAGCTACACCTGGGATATCAGAGGCAGCTTAAGCAGCGGAGAGGAAATTTACAGAAACAGCTTTTCCACGGATTTAAGGGAAAAAGACGTCATTTTCGGCGGGGAAAGGAAACTGGAGGCAGGGATAGAAGAAATTGCCCTGAAATATCATCCCAGACTGCTATTCGTTTATGCTACCTGTATTGTGGGGGTTATCGGTGATGATGTGGATGCTGTCTGTAAGAGTATGTCTAAAAAATATGACATGCAGGTGATTCCGGTAAAATCTCCGGGATTTTCCGGAAATAAAGCTACCGGTTATAAAATGGCCTGTAATGCTATTATGCAGCTGCTGTTACCATATAAAAACCGTGAAAAAAGAAATGGGATTAATATACTTGGTGATTTCAATTTAGCGGGAGAAATGTGGATCATTAAAAACTATATGAAAGAAATCGGTATTGATGTGGTAGCTACCTTTACCGGTGATTCCAGCTATGAAAATATGATCAAGGCTCCCGCTGCACGGCTGAATATTGTTCAGTGTGCCGGTTCCAGCACCTATCTGGCCAACAGAATGCAGGAGGAAATGGATATTCCCTATATAAAGGTCAGCTTTTTTGGAATTGAGGATACCACCAACTCCCTGCTCCGCATCGCAGGCGCAATGAAAGACGAAAAAGCGCTTCAAAAAGCGGAGGAATTCTGCAATAGAAAAGCAAGGGAACTGGAAGGCTTTTTAGAAACCTATAAGAAAGGGCTGGAGGGAAAGCGTGCGGCGGTTTATGTAGGCGGCGGCTTTAAGGCAATTTCCCTGATCAGACAATTTAAATCCCTGGGTATGAAAACGGTTCTGGTAGGTACACAGACGGGTAAACCGGAGGATTATGAGGTAATAGAAAGTATTGCGGAGAAGGATACCGTAATTCTGGATGATGCGAATCCTGCCGAGCTGGAAAAATTTATGATAGAAAAAAAGCCGGATATTCTGGTAGGAGGAGTAAAGGAAAGGCCCCTCGCCTATAAATTGGGAATTGCCTTTTGTGATCATAATCATGAGAGAAAGCATCCTTTGGCGGGCTTTGAGGGGGTCATTAATTTTACAAAGGAAATAAGCGACGGTATTCTGAATCCGGTTTGGAAATATGTCAGGCAATAAGGAGGAGCTGTATATGAAAAAAACAAATATTGAGCCATTGGTGAATATGAATGTGAATCCGTGTAAAATGTGCATGCCTATGGGAGCCGTTACGGCATTTTACGGCATTGAGAAATGCATCAGTATCCTGCACGGCTCCCAAGGCTGCAGCACTTATATCCGGAGACATATGGCGACTCATTACAATGAACCGGTGGATATTGCTTCTTCTTCCCTGACGGAACAGGGAACGGTTTACGGCGGCGAAAGGAATCTGATAAAGGGCCTTAATAATTTGATTCGTTTGTATCATCCGGAGGTGGTAGGTGTAGCGACCACCTGTCTTGCCGAAACAATCGGTGAAGATTTACCGAGGATGATTCATAATTTTTATGAGGAATACCCGGAATATAAAGAGATTAAAATTATACCGGTAAATTCGCCGGGATATGGCGGTACCCAATTTGAAGGTTATTTTCGTGCCCTTCACAGCATTCTGGAGAATGTGGATTTACAGACGGAAAAAAATGAAAAAATCAATGTGATTCTTTCGCCTATGAGTCCTAAGGACGTCCGGTTCATCAGGAATTCCTTCAGGCTCTTCGGATTGGATGCCATTATTTTTCCGGATCTGTCGGATAATCTGGATGGCGGGTTTTCCGACAAATATGAACGTCTTCCCCAAAAAGGTACTTCTCTTAAGGACATCTCTTTGATGGGAGGTGCAAAGGTAACCATTGAAATCAGTAATCTTAATATGGCAGATTCTCCGGGCAGGTTTCTGGAAAAAAATTATCATGTTCCTTATGAAAGGATTAACCTTCCGGCAGGAATCAGGGATATCGACAGGCTTTATGAGGTCCTATCGGCAATAAGCGGTAGGCCGGTTATGGAGTCTGTAAAAGAGGAGAGAAGCAGGTATATGGATGCCATGGTAGATGCTCATAAATATAACGGTGAGGGCAGAGCCGTTATTTTCGGCGAACCTGATTTTATTCTGGCAACGGTGCGGTTGTGTGCCGAAAATGGAATTTTTCCTGTTGTATGTGCTTCCGGTTCCGTAAACGGGGATTTGAAGGATATTGTGGAAAAAGAGATAGAGGAAATGGCAGAGTGTTATCATATTGACCGTTATGAAATAATGGACGATGTGGATTTTAAAAAAATAGAATCGTTGGCAAAAGAGCTGAAGGCAAATATCCTGATCGGTAATTCCGACGGCAGAAGAATGGAGGAGGAATTAAAAATACCGTTAATCAGAAGAGGGTTTCCCATACACGACAGAGCAGGGGGACAAAGGCTTGCAACGCTTGGTTATGAAGGGGCCCTGCAGTTCTTAGATGAAATTACCAATGGTATTCTATCGAAAAAGGAAACCACATTTCGAACCATAATTTTTAAGGAATACTACAAGGAAAAAGATTGTCCGGAAGCTAAAATTATGGAGTATCAGGATTTTGCCAAAGCAAAAAGGGAAGAGCTGGAACGAAAGACAAAGAATCATCCCTGTTTTGGAGATTGCGGAAATGGCTTCGCCAGGATCCATCTGCCTGTTGCACCAAAATGTAATATTCAATGTAATTATTGTGTACGGAAATTCGACTGTCCTAATGAAAGCAGACCCGGAGTAACGTCAACGGTTCTGACTCCCATGGAAGCATTGGAAAAATATAAGGCGGTAAAAGAGAAGGTACCTAATTTGACCGTGGTGGGAATCGCGGGTCCCGGTGATGCCCTGGCTAATTTTGAGGAAACAAAAGGGACCCTGGAGTTAATTAGGGAATATGATAAGGAAGTGACCTTTTGTCTGTCTACAAACGGGCTTATGCTCCCCAACTACGCCAATGAATTATGTGATTTGGGAGTCAGCCATGTAACGGTCACCATGAATGCGGCAGATATCAGCATCGGAGCACAAATTTACAAATATGCCAACTATAACGGGATGAAATTGGAAGGAGAAAGTGCGGCGGCGGTACTTATGGCAAATCAGTTAAGCGGCCTTCGGATGCTGGTGGCAAGAGGAATAATCTGTAAGGTCAACATCGTGGCAATAAAGGGAATCAATGATGCCCACATTCCTGAGATTGTAAAGCAGGTCAAGGACATAGGATGCTTTATGACAAATATCATGCCCTGTATACAGGTAAAGGGAAGTGCCTTTGAAAATCTTCCTACCATATGCAATAAAGAATTAAATGAACTAAGAAATAAATGCTCGGGAACTATGAAACAGATGTATCATTGCAGGCAATGCAGGGCAGATGCCATTGGAACCTTGGATCAGGATATTTCCATACAGTTTGCAGGCTGTAACGGGATAAAGGGAAAGGACAATAAAGCAGAGGCTTTCTATCGATTTGCAGTCGCTTCCAAAAGTGGAATTATCATAGACCAGCATTTTGGTCATGCCAAAGAATTTTATATTTATGAATACCGGCAAAAAAATGTGAATTTTATTGAAAAGAGGAGTATTCATAAATATTGTGAGGGCTTTGAGGAGTGCGGGGATCAGGAGAATAAAATACAGCAGATCATGAAAGCCATAGAAGACTGTGATGGGGTCATTGCACTGCGGACGGGAGAAGCTCCCAAAAAACAAATGGAAAGCAAGGGAATCAAGGTGATTTCCACCTATGACATCATAGAGGAAGCCATAAAAAAGGCAGCAGTGGCCATGCTTTAATACCGGGAAAGAGAAAGAACGAAACAGGAATGAATTAACAAAATAAGAAATAAAGATAAAAAGAGGAGGAAAGGGTATGGTACAACCAAAATATCATGTATTTATCTGCACCAGCTGCAGAATTAACGGACAGCAGAAAGGGTATTGCTTTCAAAAGGGATCGGTGGATTTAGTCCGGTTGTTTATGGAGGAAATTGAAGAAAGGGATTTGTCGGGAGAGGTGGTCATTAACAATACCGGCTGCTTCGGTATATGTGATAAGGGACCTATTGTAGTGGTATATCCGGAAGGCGTCTGGTATGGCAGCGTAACGGAGGATGATGTAAGCCGGATATTTGATGAGCATTTTGAAGGCGGTAAGCCTGTAGAGGATTTAATAATTTAGCTTTATAGCCGATATGCCCCTTTCACAAATTTAGTTTTCCGGTACGGGGATCAGGCAGGATAGGTGAATGGGAAGGAGGTAAGTGATGATCAGAATTATTGATGCCACACTGGTTATGTTGGATGATTATAATCCAACCAAAGAACATCTGCTGCTGTTTTGCGGACATATGAAGGAAATAGGAATTACGGATATGGAAATTTCTAAATATGTTTATAGAACGTTAGGTGAGCTCCCGGAAGGAATCCGATTTTATCTGCATTTGGACTATTCGGATAAGGTTACGGACTTTCCCGGTATGTACCGTTATTTTATGCACAACAAGGGAAATCATGAAAATATTATCTGCAAAGTACAGATAAATGACGTAAAGGAACTACACAGGTTAAAAATGTTTTCCGACTATAAATTCATACAAATTATTGGTTTGGATGATCTGATTCTGTATCATTACCAAAATATTTTTTCAAAAATAAAACAATACCTGAATGACAGTTTAATTATTTTATGCCCGGAAAATACCTATCATTGTGCCACCGGAGTAGCAGTTGAATGGATGTTATCAGGCGGAAAGGAAATTTCCGCTGCCTTTTCGGGAATTGGTGACAGGGCCGCGACAGAAGAAGTATATATGGCTATGAATGTAGTAAAACGCTATAAGCCAAATCAGGTTCTTGCCGGCATGGTCCGGTTAAAAGAACTGTTTGAGATCATAACGGGTAAAAAAATCCCCGATTATAAGCCCGTTATCGGCAATAATATTTTTCGTGTGGAATCCGGTATCCATGTGGACGGATTGATAAAGAACTCAAAAATATATGTTGCCTATCCGCCGGAAAAAGTAGGGCAGAAAACGGAAATTATGCTGGGTAAGCACTCGGGAAGCAACTCTATCCGAAAGAAGTGTGAGGTTTTGTCTCTTAATGCTCTTTCCGAGGATTCCATAAAGGTGCTGCTTCGCCGCGTCAGGCAATTAAGTATCAAAAAACACAATACCGTATCCGATGAAGAATTTTTATACCTGTACAGGGAGGTGGTGACCTGGGATGCCGGAAAAGAAGATCGTTGATACCACCTTAAGAGACGGAGAACAGAGACCGGGTATTGAATTTACTATGGCGGATAAGATCAAGCTGGCAAAATTAATAGATAGCTGCGGGGTTTATGAAATAGAAGCCGGGACCTCCAATAGGGAGCTGGAGGGGGAGGGGTATTATGAGGAACTGAGAAATAATGTGAAGCATGCAAAAATATCTCTGTGGAGCCGAATGTGTAAAGAGGATATAGAAGAGGCAATCCTATGCAAGCCGGATATTGTTCATATAGGAATGCCTGTTTCTTATGTACAGATTTACAGTAAGCTTAAGAAAAATAAGACATGGCTTCATAAATGCATTTGTGAATGCATAGACAGAATCCGGTCCGAAAATATAGAGGTGGTGGTAGGATTTGAAGATGCCTCCAGGGCCGATGAAGGATTCTTGATCGATACGGCCAGGTTAATTGGAGAAAGAGGCGGCAACACGATACGGATAGCAGATACGGTGGGAGTTCTGATTCCGTCAAGAACGGAAAGCATCATTAATCAAATAGTAACAAAGGTTGGGATTTCCGTGGAGTTTCACGGTCATAATGATTTGGGAATGGTGGTGGCAAATTCCATATCCGCATGTAAAGCCGGAGCAGAATATGTGGATTGCACACTTCTTGGTATCGGAGAAAGAAGCGGTAACTGCCATCTGCTGGAATTTGTACGGACGGCAGGCCGTATTTTTAATTTGGGTATCGACAAATATCAGGTACAGGCGGCAGAAAATGAACTGAATAAAATGATATGTGAAAAATAATATTAAGGGGGGACAGTTATGAATAAATCCATTGCTGTATTAGTTACAAACCAAAACCGGATTACAGACTTAGTAAGGGCGGAAAAATTATTGATTTACCAAAAATCAGATACCTGGGCTTTAATAAATGAAATAAAAAATCTAGAATGGAATTTGGAGTCTGCGGACGCACTCAGGGAAAGCCTGGATTCCTTTATGGAAAAGACAAATGGATGCAAATTATTGGTTGCCAAAAGTATAACGGGCATTCCTTTTCATACACTCTGCAAAAATAATTATGAGTTATTTGAAGCAGATGAATTCAGTATACGGCTTTTGGAAGAGATTTTTGAAGATTACGGCAGGGAAAAAGTAAAAGCAGAGGTGATAGGGGAGGAGATCGTAACATCTCCTCAAAAGGTCGATGATTGCGGTGACTACTTTTTTGATTTTATAGAAGTGCAAAAATATCATCCGGAAATTTCATCAAAAAAGGCACTGCTTCCTTTTTTATCACATACACTATTTCAAACCTTAACCATACGCTGCAGCCATGTGATGCCATGGCTTGAAATCTACACCAGGGAGAGAAACCTGTGTTTATGGAGCAGAAGGGCGGACGGAGTCTATACGGTTTTAATTTCGCATCAGAACTGTAATGAAAAGGAGGCTGAATATGAAGAGCTTTGAAACGAAATATGGGATGATTAAGGGGATTGAAAAATATACCCTGTATGCAGACGGAAGCTTAAGAGACTGCTGCTGTACGGAAGAAATCAGGCTGGTGACACCTTATGGACTGTGTACACCACATTATGAAATCAGAGAAGCCAGGCATAAAGAAAGGTGCAGTATTTCCTTTTATCCCTCCGGGATATTGAAGTCGGTATATCTGCAGGAACCTGCGATGCTAAGGACACCTATGGGAAATAATAAGGCAGAATTCGTTACCTTTTATGAGGATGAAAGTATTTGCAGGATTTTTCCTCTGTATGGGCAGATCAGCGGATTTTGGTCGGAAGAGGAGGAAATGGAATTATTATACAAGACAAACAAGTCAATAAATGGAATTACCTTCGATCATAAGATTACATGTTTTTGCTTTTATCCGTCAGGAAACGTCAGAAGCTTAACGTTAGCTACGGGTGAAAAAATAATGATATCACTTGGGGACAGAAAAATAAAGGCGAGAATTGGTATTTCCTTTTATGAGACAGGGGAAGTGAAATCCCTGGAACCATATGAACCAGCGGCCGTAGATACGTCTGCCGGTATTTTATTAGCCTATGATAATACGGCCGTTGGCATACACGGAGATGATAACAGCCTTCAATTTACAAAAGAAGGTCTGGTCAAAAGCTTAAAAACTATTTTCTCAGGATTATCAATCGTAAAGGAAAATGAAACGATAGAAATTCTGCCTCAAAAAAGAAGAAGTTTATTGGATCCGGACAGGTTTGAAACGGTTCCTATCAAAATAAGCTTTGAAAACGGGGAAATTAATGTTTTTGACAGCAATCATGAGCTTATTGTATTAGAAAAAGGAAGCTGCCGGATCCAAAGCATAGTAAGCCTTGCGAATCAAAGTGAAAATACATGTACCAATTGCCAGAAGTGCAATGGATGTAATTGATCATTAACGCCATTCTGTTTTGCATACAGGGTGGCGTTAATAACTGTTGCGCTGGTATGCATAGGAGGGTGTACCGTTCGCCGGATACACTATCTGTTCTTTTTATGCCTTTTGTCTTGAAAAGCGGTAGATTGAAAATGGGACCGATAATCTTTTGGTGTACAATTCATAATTTTTTTAAATACGGAGCTAAAATAATTGCTGCTGGAGAAACCTAAAGAATAGGCAAGATCTGTTATACTGATATTGGTTTCTGACAGCTCTTTTTTTGCGTATTCCAATTTTTGGAGTGTGATATATTCCGCCGGGGTAATTCCCACCTCATTCTTGAATTTAACCTTGAACCGCGAAAGGGAATATCCGGATACATCTGCCAAATCACAAAGTTGGATGGGAATTTCGATATTTTGGTTTAAAAAAAGAATGGATTTATGAATTCGTTCATCAATGCTTTTAATTTTAGAGTCGGAAATGGGAAGTAAATATTTCAGACTGTATAAAAAACAATTTAAAAACTGTACACCCGCCTGAATAGAGGAAGGAGTCATATCGGAGAAAAAGGTAAAAGCAGTTCTTAAGTATTGCAGATGGCTGTGTCCCAGCTGTAAATGGCGGTGTTGGAGCATCAGTAAATCCTGGCACAGGGCATTGCTGTATTCTTTATTAAGACCCAGCATTTTATCCGGATTATGAGTCATAATCTGAAAGGCATAAAATTCACAGGGGGACTGAGGATGGGAGCCATTTCCGTGAATTTCAAAAGGAAACGTCAAAAAGGCTTCATTACCGGTGTAAATATAATTATGCATAGTGCCCTCTTTTTCAATCTGCAAATAACGTTTTCCCTTTACCATGCAATGAATTTCGAGAATATGGGAATGATAATGCAGGGGAGAAGGTGCAGGAGAAGCCGTATAATTCCAATAAGTAAAATTACCAAGAGCCGGCACATGATGCTGGTCCTTTGTTATGGTCTTATTTTGTTTTGTCCAGGAAAATTGATCAAATATTTCATACATGGGAGTTCTCTGTCCTACCTTTATTTTTCTTAATCATATATTCGTATTATTCCATACTTTTATAAAAAAATCAATAAAAAAGTATAAAATCGTACTGAGAATGATTTTGAAAGCATCCGAATGGAAATGAGTTTATACTAAGAATATCAAAAAAAGGAGAACAGCGTTCTATAATACGGAACGAAGAGACGTGAAAAACGAGACAAAAAAAGTCAAGGTAAATAGCTTAAAAAAGGCGATTGATGTATTAAATTGTTTTACCTGCAAACCGAAGCTGGGTGTTACGGAAATAAGCATGAAACTCGGACTGAATAAAAGTAATGTGCATAATATTCTGACAACCTTTGAAGCTATGGAATATTTGGAAAGAGATACGGAAACGGGAAAATACCAATTAGGTCTGGGAATCTTTACTTTAAGCAGAGCACTGGGTGACAGCTTTTCCATTACAAAGGTGGCGCAGCCTTATATGCAGGAAATGGCAAATCAGACCAAGGAAAGGGTATATCTTGGAATTCCCCACGAGGATGAGGTGGTTTATCTGGAGGCATGCTATCCGGCGGACAAAATGAGTCTGATGCGTTCGTTATTAGGGGAAAGGGCAAACATGTATTGTACCGGAATAGGGAAAGCGATGCTTGCTTTTCTTCCGGAGGAAAAGATAGAAGAATACAGCAGCAGGCCTTTAAAGGCATTTACGGAGAATACCATAACAGATGCAGAAGAATTGAAAAAAGAGTTGGCAAATATTCGGAGGAATGGATATGCGATGGATAAAATGGAGCATGAATTTGGAATAACCTGTATAGGAGCTCCGATATTTGATAAAGAGGGAAACGTGTGTGCGGCTGTCAGTATCAGCGGGCCTTCTCTGCGGTTTACCGCTGAAAGAATACCGGAATTATATAGATTACTGAAAGAGAGCATACAAATTATCGGGACAAGAATATAGAAAAATGAGAATGGATATCGAAAAATGGGCAAGTATTTTATAAAAGAGAAGAAGGAATTAATATTTTCTGTGGATGGGTCGAAACCTTATAGCTGTCATGCTTCTAATATTTGCAGTATGAAAAACGGCAATGTCATTGCAGCCTGGTTTGCAGGAGAAAAAGAAGGAAGCGACGATGTGGCAATTTGGAGTTCTATAAGGGAAAATTTCCAATGGAGTACACCGGTGAAGACAGCCTATGATAAGGCGGAGCCTCATTGGAATCCTGTATTCTACCAGAAGGAGACGGGAGAATTGCTCCTTTTCTATAAGGTAGGCAGAAAAATCAGTGAGTGGTATACAAATATAAAGATTTCCGGCGATTACGGAAAAACATTTTCCGGGTCCCGAAAGCTGGTACCCGATGATGTGGGAGGAAGAGGACCGGTTCGCTGTAAGGTGATCACACTTTCCGACGGCAGTATGCTGGCGGGAAATTCCACGGAAACCGGCATATGGACGGCTTATGCAGATCGTTCTGCAGACGGCGGGAAAACATGGAGTCTTAGCAATCCCATTGTTATTGACGTGGAGTATCATGGAGAAAATACGGCTAAGGACAGTGACATCGCAGTATCTGAGCAATCCTTCTATGGAAGAGGTGTGATTCAGCCGACTCTTTGGGAATCAAAGGAGGGGCATGTGCATATGCTGCTCAGAAGCTCGGAGGGGAGGCTGTATCGTTCTGATTCTTCTGATTTTGGACAAAGCTGGTGCAAAGCCTATGCCACAAAGCTTCCCAATAATAACAGCGGCATCGATGTGGCAAAATGTAAAGACGGGCTTCTGGTCTTATGTATGAATCCCGTTGCGGAAAATTGGGGGAAAAGATCCCCCCTTGTATTGCTTGTATCGACGGATAACGGAGCTACATGGGAGGAAGAAATGGTATTGGAAAGTCAGCCGGGTGAATATTCCTATCCATCCGTTATAGCAGTGGGGGAACAAGTGCATGTTACATACACATACGACAGGAAATCCATTGCTTACTGGAGATTCCGGCGAAAGGAGGTGTGACAGAGATGAAGAATAATAATTTTCCCGGGGGAGTATGGCCGGTAATGCTGACACCGTTTACTGCCGGTAATGAGGTAGACTATAGGGCACTTGGAAGCCTGATAGAGTGGTATATTGACAATGGTGTTTCCGGTCTGTTTGCCGTATGCCAATCAAGCGAGATGTTTTTTTTGAGCTTGGAGGAACGTGTGGCAATCGCAAGATTTGTACTGGAAAAGGCAGGAGGAAGGGTGCCTGTTATTGCATCGGGTCATATAGCAGATACTCTGGAGGAACAGGCAAGAGAATTATCAATGATTGCGGAAACAGGAGTAGACGCGGTAATTTTAATTACAAACCGTCTTGCCGGACAGGAAGAGAATGATGATGTATGGTTATCAAACTTAAAAAAATTACTGGAAGAACTTCCGTCTGATTTAAAGCTTGGGTTTTATGAATGCCCTTATCCCTATAAAAGGGTTCTTAGCAAGGAAATAACAAAATGGTGTGCACAAAGTAACCGTTTTTATTTCCTGAAGGATACCAGCTGCGATATAAAGAACATAGAAGATAAGCTGAGTGTTTGTAAAGGAACCAGCCTAAAGCTTTATAATGCCAACACGGCGACTTTAATGGAATCATTACAGCTTGGTGCGGCGGGCTACAGCGGAGTAATGGCAAATATGCAGTGCCGTTTATACGATAAGCTGACAGCAGATTATGTAAAGGAAGATTTAACAGAGTTATCAGATATGCTAACCTTAAGTGCATTGATTGAATACCAGTGCTATCCGGTAAACGCAAAATATTATTTGCAGCAGGAGGGACTGCCTGTTGAAACCGCATGCAGAACGAAAAGTGACACATTATTAACGGAAACCTTTAAAAAAGAAATGGCAGTGTTAAAGAGGGTAACAAAGGAACTGGAAAAAAAATATTTATAAAGTATCAGGAGGGTATTATGCGAAAGAAATTTGTATCAGTCATTTTATGTGCTGCAATGGCAGCAATTATGACAACAGGATGTGTAACGAAAGGAAATGATGTTTATCCAAGTGAGGATATTGAAGTAATTGTACCGAAGTCGGCAGGCGGAGGGACGGATATTTCCACACGAGGCTTGTTAACTTATATGGAAAAGAATATGGAAGGCGCCAAGTTTAATGTAACCAATAATGCTGACGGAGGCGGAATAACCGGAATGGCGGCTACCGCTAATGCAGAGGCGGACGGGTATACACTAGGTGCCGTAACGGTTGAGCTGGATATGTTCTGTTTTCAAGGGAAATCCGATTTGACCTATGATGAATTTGATGCCATTGCTATGCCGATAGCAGCTCCGGCAGCGTTAATTGTACAGGCAGATGCACCCTATAATTCCATTGATGAATTTGTGGCATATTGTCAGGAAAATCCGGAAGCCATACAGGTCGGGAATTCGGGAAGCGGCGCCATATGGGATATAGCAACCTATCTGTTTGAACAGGAATATGGGGTATCCGTAACCCATGTTCCCTACCCCAATGGAACGGCTGATATTGCCGCGGCATTAACGGGTGGACATATCGATGCCACACTGGCAGATCCATCCAGCTTTATGACGCAGATAGAGGCAGGTTCCTTAAAGTGCCTTGGTGTTATGGCATCAGAACGGACCAATCTGCTTCCGGACGTACCCACGTTTATGGAAGAGGGACATGGCTTAGTGGTTCGGGCATGGGCGGCCTTGGTAGCGCCAAAGGGAATGCCGGAAGAAGAACTGCAGACGCTTCGTGAAGCAGCAAAAGCAGCACTGGAATCAGAGGAATGCAAAGAGTATTTCCAGGCACAGGGAATCGAGCCTGTTGCTTATATTGGTGACGATGCATACCAAATTATGAAAGAGGATTATGAAATGTATAGGCAGGTATTTGAGACAATTGATTTCAGTGAATGAAAAAGTAACTAAGTAACGTATATGACAGATAATTGTATAATTATCTGTCATGATTTGTGAATGGAGTCGATCGATCTATGACAAATATGAAGAAATGCAACTATGTAATATCCATAATAGCGGCAGTGCTGGGCTTGTTTATTTTATTTGCTTCCTCCGGGCTGGGAATTGGATTTAAACAAAAAGGCGGAATTGAAGCCGGAACATGGCCGGCAATTATGGGAGCTGTTTTGGTGACTGCAGCGATCATTTTATTGCTAATGACCTTAATGAACAGGAAAAAGTATGAGGAGATGGGAGTGGTTCTCGGTCTTCCTGCCAATAAAAGGGTATATCTGATAATGGGGGTTTTTGTTGTTTATTGTGTAATACTGCGTTTATTAGGGCTTTATTTATCGATACTTGTATTGATACCCACTATTATGTTTGTTTTGGGTGAACGAAATAAAAAGAAAATGGCAATCGTCACAATAGGAACCGGACTTGGGATTTTTCTTATTTTCGGACTATTATTAGGAACAAGTTTACCGCAGCCCATTTGGATGTGAAGGAGGACAGAGAATGTTAAACAATATTTTGGAGGCTTTAAGCAGTGCCGCTTCTCCGATTCCGATTATTCTGCTTCTGGCAGGAACGGGAGCAGGTATTTTGATTGGGGCAATGCCGGGATTATCGGTAAATATGGGGATTGCACTTTTGTATCCGTTAACTTTTGCCTTTGACGGCGTGGCGGGAATTATTATGCTGCTGGGGGTATATTGCGGTGCCATATACGGAGGAAGTATATCGGCAATTCTTTTAAATACACCGGGAACTCCTGCGTCTGCCGCCACCACTCTGGACGGCTAACCCATGGCCAATAAAATGGGGCAGCCCGGGCGTGCCCTTGGTCTTTCCACCATGGCAAGTCTTTTTGGAGGGATATTCAGTGCCATTTGTCTGATGATATTTGCACCTCAGCTGGCAAAGGTAGCATTGACCTTTTCAAAAGCGGAATATTTTGCCCTGGCACTTTTTGGAATCAGTATTATCACAAGTGTATCTTCCGGTTCTATCATAAAGGGTCTAATGGGCGGTGCGCTGGGACTTTTTATCGGTACCATTGGAATTGACGGAATGACCGGTAAAATGCGTTTTACCTTTGATTCAACTTATTTACTGGGAGGAATCTCGTTTATTCCCATATTAATTGGCTTGTTTGCATTTGCACAGGTACTGGCATCTATAGAAAGCTGCTACAATGAGACATATGAGAAAAAATCAGTCCATATTAAAAAAGTACTGCCGGATTTCAGCGATATAAAACGTGTATTTGTGACACTTTTTCGCTCCTCCTTTATTGGTACATTCATTGGCTGCATTCCGGGAACAGGCGGAGATATCTCTTCCTTTATCTGCTATGATCAGGCAAAAAAATGGTCAAAAAATAAAGATAATTTTGGGAATGGGGAGCCGGAGGGAATTGTAGCCTGTGAAGCAGGAAATAATGCCGTTTCAGGCGGTGCTATGATTCCCATGCTCACCCTGGGAATACCGGGAGACGGAGCTACGGCAATTTTGCTGGGAGCCCTGATGGTGCAGGGGATTGCTCCGGGGCCTTTACTATTTACAAACCAGCCGGTTCAGGTATATACGATTTTTTTAGGCTTATTGTTTGCGAACATTGTGATGGGTATTTTCGGCTTTTCATTGATAAAGCTGTTTTCCAAGGTGATTAATGTGCCGAAAGAAATTTTAATTCCTATTATATTTGTAATGACCTTTGTAGGAACCTATTCCTATAACCATTCCATGACAGATGTATATGTAATGGTATTCTTTGGAATATTAGGATATTTTATGAACAAAACACAATTTTCCATGTCGGCGATTATTTTAGGAATTATATTGGGAGGAACGGCAGAGCAGAATTTCAGCGGATCATTAATTATGAGTAACGGAAGCTTCTCCATCTTTTTTACAAGACCTATCAGTGCCGTTTTCATTATCATTTCCCTTTTGTCCTTATTGTCGCCGCTGTATAGCCCGTTGTTAAAGAAAATAATGAAAAAGAAGGCGGCATAGGACAGCATATGATTATTGACTATTTTGAAAATTTTCCTTCTTATATAAATAGTGTCAAGCTTTTAGAGGAAGGGATATCCTTTATGAAAGAAATAGAAAGTAAACCGGCAGGACGTTATGAAAGAGGTAATATGTTTGCCATGGTGCAGGCAGGTATGACAAGACCGCTGCAGGAGTTAAAACTGGAAGCCCATAGAAATTATATAGATGTACAATATATGGCTGAGGGGCAGGAGATCATGGAATGGGACAATATTTCAAAGCTTAAAGAAAGTGCTGCCTATGATTGCCAAAGGGACATCGTTTTTTTTGACGGAAGCGGAGCACAGCTACCTGTTAAAAAAGGAATGTTTTATGTGGCATTTCCCCAGGATGCGCATAAACCCTGCGGACATGTGAATAGAGTAACATATTATAAAAAGGTAGTATTAAAAATAAGAGTGGAATAAGGAGAAAACATATGGCAGAAAGCAGGTTAATTGGTGATTATCCCGTAATCGGAATCAGACCGGTAATTGATGCAAGACAGGGAATTCTGGATGTTAGGGGCTCTCTGGAAGTGCAGACTATGAATATGGCCAAGGCAGCAAAAAATTTACTTGAGGAAAATATAAAATACAGTAACGGTGAAAAGGTAAAAGCTGTGATAGCGGATACTACCATAGGAAGGGCCGCGGAAGCGGCTGCCTGTGCAAGTAAATTTAAAAAAGAAGGTGTGGATATAACCTTAACGGTGACACCCTGTTGGTGCTATGGATCTGAGACCATGGATGCAGATCCTAATACCATAAAAGCGGTATGGGGGTTAAATGCTACAGAAAGACCGGGAGCTGTTTACCTGGCATCCGTTCTTGCCGGCCATGCGCAAAAAGGTCTTCCTGCTTTTGGCATATACGGAGACCGGGTACAAGATAAAGACGAAAAAGAAATACCGGAAGATGTTATTACTAAAATTCTTTCCTTTGCCAAATCAGCCATTGCTGTGATGACAATGAAAGGAAAATCCTATCTGCAGATAGGAGCCACCTGTATGGGTATCGCAGGCTCCAGTATTGATACGGATTTCTTTGAGGAATATCTGGGAATGCGTTGTGAGTCTGTCGATGAAGTAGAGGTTCTTCGCCGCATTCAGGAAGAAATCTATGACAAGGAAGAGTATGACAAGGCTTTGGCATGGACAAAGGAAAACTGCAGGGAAGGTTTCGATAAAAATCCGGAATATGCTCAAAAATCCAGAGAAGAAAAGGATAAGAACTGGGAATTCAGTGTTAAATGTGCTTGTATTATCAAAGACCTTATGAACGGCAATAAAAATTTACCGAAGGGAAGAGAAGAAGAAAGTCTCGGCCATAATGCCATAGCTGCCGGTTTTCAGGGGCAGAGGCAATGGACGGATATGTTTCCTAATACAGACTTTGCAGAAGCCATTCTGGCTACTTCTTTTGACTGGAATGGGGCAAGAGAGCCTTATATCCTGGCGACGGAAAATGACACCTTAAATGCGGTGAGTATGTTATTTTTAAAATTAATTACGAATAAGGCTCAGATGTTTGCTGATGTAAGAACCTGCTGGTCCGCTGCCTCCGTGAAGGCATCTACGGGCTGTAGTCTGGAAGGAAAAGCAAAGGCTGCAGACGGGTTTATTCATCTCATAAATTCCGGTGCCTGCTGTCTGGATGCATGCGGAGAGGTAAAGGATAATAAAGGAAATGCCGTAATAAAACCCTTCTATGAAATGGAGCAAAAAGATATAGAAGCCTGCTTACAGGCCACGGAATGGTGTGAAGCGGATCTTGGCTACTTTAGAGGAGGAGGCTATTCTTCCAGATTTATGACGAAATCGGAAATGCCGGTTACCATGATTCGTATTAATATCGTAAAAGGAATCGGCCCCGTTATGCAGATAGCCGAAGGTCATACAGTGGTATTACCCGATGAAGCAGCAGAGGCTATTTGGAAAAGAACCGATTATACCTGGCCCTGTACCTGGTTTGCACCAAGAATAACAGGAAAGGGTGCTTTTAAATCAGCCTACGATGTCATGAATAACTGGGGAGCTAATCACGCAGCCATCAGCCATGGTCATGTAGGAGCGGATGTAATCACCTTATGCTCCATGCTTCGTATCCCGGTGTGTATGCACAATGTTCCGGAAGAAAAAATCTTCAGACCGGCAGTATGGAATGCCTACGGAATGGATAAGGAAGGACAGGATTACAGAGCCTGCAGCGTCTATGGCCCATTATATAGATGATGAAAACAGTATAAATAAGTATATGTATTATTCATCCTACAATACCCTTATTTGTAATTTTATGTTACAATATAAGGGTATTTTTAATGGCCGATTAATTTAATTTAAGAAATCATGTGATATTTTTAAAACTATGAAGTCATATATGAGAAAGGGGGAAGCAGATGGATGATTTTGATGAAATCTATGAACTTTATTTTAAAGATGTTTATAGGTATTTAAGAGGAATTACTCTAAACGAGACATTGGCAGAAGAATTAACAGAAGAAACTTTCTTTAAAGCCTTTAGTGCCATCAAGGATTTTAGAGGAGAATCCGAAATACGTGTTTGGCTTTGTCAAATTGCTAAAAATAATTATTATTCTTATTTAAAGAGACAATCTAAAGCTTTTCCAGTAGAAGATTCACCTGATGAGTTTTATTTAAATGGTATGTTAGAGGATTTAATTGACAAAGAAAGGATATTCGAAATTCATAAAATTTTACACAATTTAGAAGAACCTTATAGAGAAATATTTATGCTAAGAGTATTTGGAGAGTTGTCTTTTAAACAAATAGGTAAATTATTTGAAAAGAATGAACACTGGGCCTGTGTTGTCTATCATCGTGCTAAAGAAAAAATACAGTATAAAATAACAAATAAATAATGGTATGTTAAATTAATAGAAA
>CAMJWQ010000007.1 GCA_946409475.1 uncultured Lachnospiraceae bacterium | reverse complement strand
AATTTTTATACTGGTCGATAAAATTTATAGAGATAATGACATGGGAAACAGAACGCTTCATTAATGGGAAAGACTTCCTCTCTGAAAGGAATTGATATGAATAGATATAAAGAATAATGAAGGCATATGATTATAAAATCTTAAGCTAAAAAGATATTAAAATTAAAGAAAGGAGATTATTTATATGAGAATAGATGCATATAACCAAATCAATAGTGTATACCAGACAAATAAGGCATTAAAGGTTGAAAAAACGGAAAAGGTAAAAGCTACGGATAAGGTACAGATTTCCCCTATTTGTCAGGACTATCAGATTGCGAAAAAAGCAATCAATGAAATAAGTGACGTAAGGGAAGATATTGTTAACACCCTGAAAGATGATATTAATACAGGTAAATATAATTGTAATGCAGATGCCATTGCCGATAAGCTTATGGAAAAAATGAAAGAAATGAAAGAAATGGGGTAATTTTCTTGGCAAGTCTAATGGACGAACTGATTGCTACGTTAGAGAATGAAGATAAGGAATATGAAAAACTAATCAATTATTCGAAAGAAAAGACCGTTCATATCGTTAAGTCGGATATTGAAAAACTGCAGGAAGTTACCCAAATGGAACAGGAAATCATTGAACATATTAGCAGGCTGGAAAAAAAGAGAACAGAGGTAATAGATGATATCGCCATTGTCTTAAACAAGGATAAAGGCTTTCTGACAATAACAAATCTGATTACCATGCTGGTGAAACAGCCCGATGAACAAAAAAGGCTTGCATATATTCATGACAAGCTGAAAAATACATTGCAAAGCATGAAGGTAATTAATGAACAAAATAAACTATTATTAAATAAGTCCATGGAAATGCTGAGGTTTGATTTTAACCTGATTAAAAATTTAAATCAGGGACCCGAGACAGCAGATTATAATAAGACAGCCTGTAATACAGGAAATATTTTGGGAAATGAAATAAAGAGGTTTGATGCCAAACAATAAGTACGATAATTTATGAGGTGATGATATGTCATTAATGGGAAGCCTATATATAGGAACATCAGGACTGCAGACCAGTCAGAATGCCTTGAATACAACGGGACATAATTTAGCGAATCTGGAAACAACGGGATATGTGAGACAACAGGTCTATTTATCCGATAAAGCATACATAACCATAGGAGCCTCTTCCGTCAGCAGTGACCAGCTGGGGCTTGGAGTTACCTTTTCGGAAGTGCGCCAGGTAAGGGACTACTTCCTGGATCAGACTTACCGGACGGAGTCGGGAAGAGCTTCTTATTATGAAACAATGGCGTCGGTGGGTATGGAAGTGCAGGTACTCTTTGGTGAATTGGAGGGGGTAGCTTTTCAGGATACCTTGCAGGATTTATGGAGTGCGGTAGAGGCATTATATAATGATCCCAGCAATTCGGTGTATCAGAGTGCTTTTGTGGAAGAAGCAGATCTGTTCTTATCACGTGCCAAGGATGTTTACAATGCACTCAATACGTATCAGAATGATCTGAATTCGCAGGTAAAAAGTACTGTGGATCAGATTAATACATTGGGAAATACAATAAAAAGCTTAAATGACCAAATAGCGAAAATTGAAGCAGGCGGGGTGGAAAACGCCAATGATTTACGTGACAAAAGGAATCTGGCTTTAGACGAATTAAGTAAATTGGTAGAAATTACATACAGTGAAGGCAGTGACGGACGGATTACCGTCAGCATTGAGGGAACACAGTTTGTAACGAAGGATTACGTAAATGAAATGGGAACAAAGGTGATTGACAATGAGACAGGCTTTGTCGCTCCCGTTTGGCCCGGTTTAAATAACCAGGAGGTATATGATTTATCGATACCTATAAAATCCAGTACCAATACGGATATTGGAGAGTTAAAAGCATTGCTGGTAGCCAGAGGTGACCACCGGGCCGATTATACCGATTTAAGTGATGCCGATTATTACAGCGAAACCATACAACCCTCGGTGATCATGAACATACAGGCAGAATTTGATCAGTTAATACACGGAATCGTAACGTCTATCAATGATGTATTGTGTGGGGGTACCGGTACGGTAACAGCAGGGGAGGAGCCTCAGGAATTATTTGTACGCAAAGCAACCGGCAGATATGATGAAACGACCGGGGATTATATTGCGGAAGATGCTTCGGATTATGATACTCTTTATACCCTGGGGAATTTGGCTATTAATCCGGATTTATTAGCGGAACCAACTCTGCTCTCCTTTAAATTAGAAACCGGAGATGTGGATTACGATAAGGCCAAAGCGTTAAAAGATGCCTTTGATAATACTTTTTCGTCATTGAATCCGTCTCTTTCCAAAACATATAATTTTATGGAATATTATACTGAGATGGTAAACCAGCACGGAATTACTACAAACATATACAGTGCATTGGCCGATAATCTTACGGAAGCGGCAGCGGAGACAGAAGTCAAAAGACAGGCGGTTATAGGTGTGTCTTCTGAAGAGGAACTGAGCAATATGATAATGTTTCAAAATGCTTATAATGCCTCATCACGGTACATAACAACTATCAGTGATATGCTGGAGCATATCATAAATACTTTAGGAGCTTAGATTAGCAAATGAATAGGGTAAGTATACTTGAAGCAATGAGCTGACGGGTACTTAAGAGAAAAGGAGGAGAAAAATGCCATCTACATTTTTAGGTTTGAATACGGCATATTCCGGATTGGTTGCCTATCAGGCATCATTGAATGTTACCGGAAACAACATGGCAAATGTGGATACGGATGGTTATACCAGGCAGCAGACGACGCAAACGGCGTCCACACCCTTAAGAACCAATACTTCTTACGGAATGATTGGAACAGGGGTGACTACGACCGGTATATCGCAGATAAGGGATGTATATTATGACATGAAATACTGGTCCAATAATTGCATGTATGGGGAATATAGTATCAAGGATTATTACATGAAGCAGATACAAAATTATTTTCTGGATAATGAAGACTTGGAAATATCCGGATTTAATACCTTGTTTTCCGATATGTTCTCTGCCTTGGAGGATTGTAAAAATTCCGGAGCCGATATCTCCGTCCGCAACCAATTTATACAGGCTGCTCAGCAGCTGACGGAGTATTTTAATAGTTTATCCAACAACCTCCTGCAGATACAGGAAGAATGTAATTCCTTAATTAAAACAAAGGTAGATGAAGTAAATACCATTGCACAAAAAATAGCCCAATTAAATAAACAAATCAATACGGTGGAATTGACCGGTGCAACGGCCAATGAGTTAAGGGATGCAAGAAATCTGTTAATAGATCAATTATCGGCAATCGGGCCTGTAGAGGTGACGGAGACACCCGTTACCGACCCCAATTATCCGAATATGACTACGGGAGCCAATACCTATACGGTTACTTTTTACGGGTATACCCTGGTAAGCACCAACAATTACAATACCCTGACGGTAGAAGCAAGAGAAAACAAAGTAAACCAGACGGATGCCGACGGCTTATATGAAATCAAATGGTCTGACGGTGAAGATTTTGTCATGCAGAATAAAACCAATGGGGAATTAAAAGCCCTGCTGGAAATGCGGGACGGAAATAACCAGGAAAATTTTACGGGAACAGTAGCATCTTCTACTGCCGCCGGCGGCTATTACACAAGCATAACGGTAAATGTAACGGGAAGTACGTATACGGATATCAGCCGTTGTAATTTAAGTGAAAAGGGTACTATTCAAATAGGCAACATGGAAGTGGAATATGACGGCTTTACCTACGACAGTGCTGCGGGAACCTTTACCTTTAACCTGGCTTCCGGCAGTAATTTGTCCGATACCATTGCTATCGGCGGTATGAACTGCAGTATTGGAGATTCCATTGATTATATGGGAATTCCCTATTATATGACCCAGTTAAATGAGTTCGTCAGAAATTTCGCGGAAGCATTTAACGAAATACACTTAACGGGAGAGGACCTGAACGGAGATGCCGCAGGGTTGTTTTTTGTAACGACCGGTGAAGAAACGGCCCTTTCAGATACGGATTATTATAATATGACGGCAGCCAACATAAAGGTTTCGGCGGCCTTACTAAAGGATGCCAGCCTGATGGCGACCTCCACGGACATATCGTCAGGACAGGATAATACGGATTTGGTTGATTTATTATTGAAGGTGAAGTCCGATGCCGGACTGGTTAATTTCAGGGGCGGATCGGCGGAGGAATTTCTTCAATGTTTAATTTCAGATATTTCCTTAAATACAAAAACAGCAGACAGTTTTTCTAATAATTATAAAAATATTAAAGAAACTATAAAAAATCAGAGATTATCTATTTCCGGTGTCGATAATGATGAAGAGGGAGTAAATATGGTAAGGTTTCAGAATGCCTATAATTACTGTGCCCAGATGATGCAGGTTATGTCGGAGATCTATGACAGGCTGATTTTAGAAACGGGAGTATAGGAGAGGAGGTAACTATGAGGGTAACGAACAGTATGATGGTGAATACGGCCATAACGAATATTAACAGAAACAAGGAATCCATGAATAAATTAAGTACGCAGCTATCCACAAAGAAAAAAATCACCGTACCTTCCGAGGATCCGGTAATAGCCATTCGGTCCCTGAAGCTGCGAAGCAGCCTGGCCGAGCTGAATCAATATTATGATAAGAACATACCTGATGCCATTTCCTGGCTGAAGATTACGGAGACGGCGTTAACACAAACGGAAGAGATATTGAATGATGTTTATGAGCAGTGTAACTATGGCTCCAATGACGGGTTAGAGCTTACGGACAGACAAAAAATATTGGATAGTTTAATTGCATTGAAGGAGCAGCTTTATTCCCAGGGAAATGCGGACTATGCCAACCGTTATGTGTTTACAGGGTATAAAACGGACAGCTCCCTTACCTTCTTGACAGAGGAGGCTTCCACTGCTTATCAAATAACGGAAAAATTATCAGGGGATGATTTGGAAAGCATTAAGGTGGTAACAAATGAACTGACGGTTGATAAAACCAGTCTTCCGGCCTCCGTAGATGACGTTGTTTATCCCCAGAGTGAAACTATATACCGCCTCCGTTTGTCCTATGACGATTTGGATGCCGGCACGATTAGTATTTCTCCTGCCTTAACGGGAGCAATAACCTATACCACCTATGAAAACGGTGTCGTGGATGATGGCTCCGGAACCAGTCCTTATCCCATTACTGAAGGCATGTATGACAACCTGGGTGCGGATGAGGTCCGTTATATACCGGAAACAGGTGAAGTTATATTTGGATCCAATGTCTACCAGCAGGTACAGAGTATGGATGATATCAGTATCACCTATAATAAAACAGGCTTTTCAAAAGGAGAATTAAAACCGGAGCATTATTTTGACTGTGTTAAGAATCCGGGTACTGCGGATGAGCTTACTTATACAAAAACAGATCAGGATATTGAATACGATATCAGCTTTAACCAATCCATGAATATCAATATCGAGGGATCCTCCGTTTTCAGTCCTGCCATTTATCAGGATGTGGAAGACCTGATTCAGATTGTTCAGGATGCTATTGAGGCAGCGGAAAAGGTATCTACTATTGAAAGCATGCAGAAGGATTCCCAATATGACGGACAGTCTGAAATTTTAGAAGCTATGCTGGATGCGGCAAATAAAGAAAAGGACCTTGCTGAAGAAAAAATGAAGACAGCCTTTAGCAATGGGATCACAAAATCCCAGAATTATTTGAATACGGTCAACCTGGCCATAACGGAATGCGGAGGAAGGGTGAGCAGGCTGGAGCTTACGCAGGATCGGGTAAAAGAGCAGATTACTAACTTTAAGGAGCTTTTATCTACCAATGAGGATATTAATTATGAAGATGTCGCCATTCAGTATAATTCGGCGGAAGCGGCGTATAATGCATCCTTAATGGCGGCACAGTCTCTTTCCTCCGTATCATTATTAGACTTTTTGCGATAGGTTAAAAAATATGATAAGGGAATAAGGAGTAGATATGACGGTAAAAACGAAATTATTCGGTACGATTGAAATCGATGAAAATAAGGTTGTAACTTTTGAGAACGGTATGATTGGTTTTCCTTCTTTAAAGCAGTTTTTACTGATTTATGATCAGGAGAAAAAAGAAAAAATAACGATATACTGGCTTCAGTCCTTAGATGAACCGTCATTTTCTCTGCCTGTTATAGATCCCCTCGTTTTATTGGAAAGCTATAAGCCAATTATAGATGACGACTTATTAAAGGCAATTGAAGAACCGGCTCCTTCGGATATGCTGGTCTTTTCAACATTGACGGTTCCATCTGATTATGAAAAAATGACTGCAAATTTAAAGGCACCCATATTGATTAATGGAGCCGCCAAAAAGGGATGTCAGATTATTGTTGAAAATGAAGATTATCAGGTCCGGTTTCCCATTTACGACATCCTTTCCCAAAAGCAGGAAGGGACAGGTGAATGATATGTTAGCTTTATCCAGAAAAAAAGAAGAAGCCCTGATCATAAATAATAATATAGAAATCAAAATTTTAGACATTAAAGGTGATCAGGTAAAAATCGGCATTACGGCACCCAAAGAAGTATCTGTTTACCGGAAGGAAATTTACCTGCAGATTCAGGAGGCGAATAAGGAGGCCTCTGATATGGAAGGGCTGGAAATTTTAAAAAAATTAACGAAATAAAATGGAAATACCTATAAAATACTTAAATATAGCAAAACATTAACTGATAAATCAAATATTCCGATAATGATAATAGCAGTAAATTTATTACAAGGACGTAAAAATTTTAAGACTGCGGAGCAGATGCTTGTATATAGTAACAAGAGCTTAATAAAGAGAAAGGTAATCATTATTTTATTGCACACGGAGGTGTAGAAATGGAGATTGAAGGAGTAATTAAAAACAATTTAACGATGCAGAATGCAAACATTAATAAGCCTGTAACGGAATCCGATTATACCGTTCAGGATGTATCAGGTAAAGGCGAAGCTTCGGTTACCATAACGGAGGCAGCTAAAAATAATCAATCTGAAAAGCAGAATAAGGAAGCAATTAAGAAGGCAGTAGAACAGATCAACAAAAAAATGAGTCATACGGAATGCCGCTATGGGATCCATGAAGCGACAAATCGGGTTATGATTAAAATTGTTGATAAGGAAACGGATAAAGTCATCAAGGAATTTCCGCCGGAAGAAACACTGGACATTATAGCAAAGGCTTGGGAGCTGGCAGGGATAATGGTGGATGAAAAACGTTAGGAGGTTTATCAATGGCGATACGGTTAAGTGGTTTGGTATCCGGATTGGATACGGAAGCAATGGTGCAGGAACTGGTTTCCGCATATAGTGTACAAAAAGATGAGTATGTAAAAGCACAGACAAAATTAGAATGGACCCAGGAAGCCTGGCAGACATTAAATACAAAAATATATAATCTATATACCACTTCTTTGAGCAATATGCGGCTGACCAGTAATTACAGCAAAAAGAGTGTTACGGTTTCCGACTCTTCCAAAGTAACGGTAACTGCTTCACCTACGGCAGTTAACGGTACACAGGAAATTATTGTAACGCAGGTTGCGAAAACGGGATATTTAACAGGCGGTGTCATTTCACAAACCGACGGCTCGGATGTGTCATTGACGACAAAATTAAGCAGTATTTTAGGAAGCGGCTCTAACTCCTTTGTGGTAAATTCGGAGGGAAAGGAAACAACAATATCTTTTGACGGCGATATGACCGTTGCCCAGTTGGTTGCCCAATTTAAGACGGCCGGGCTTAATGCCAGCTTTGACGAAACGAACCAGCGTTTTTTTATCAGTGCGGCAGACAGTGGAGCAGAGGCCGATTTCTCACTTACGGCAGGTGATACCGCCAGCTTAACGGCTCTTAGTACCCTGGGCTTATTGTGCAGCGGCGGGACAGATGAGGCCGTGTATACGGAATTGGCCTCCTATTCAGGCTTTACCTATCATGGCTCCAATCCTGATACGGCTAAGCAGGCTGCATTTGATGCCTTGATTGATGAGGCTCTTGCTTATCATGAATCGCAATTAGAAGATGGTATTACAAGTGCTTATGATGACCTTTACGAAGCCTATAAAGGAACTACTGTTAACTATACGGTGGATGAATCCAGTGCGGAAAATACGGAGGCTAACAAAAGGGCAGCCTATTATGCGCAGCTATTGTCTGATTTGGGACAGTATTCAACAGACTCCGCACAAACGGATAAAATATTGATAGTAAAAGAATATAGTGACATAGACGGGGCTGCTTATGATGTGGACAGCACCGCTATGACAGAGGCGGAGAAGCAAGCCCTTATTGCGAATCAGCAAAATGCGCTGGACAACTACGATTCGACAATTTCGGCAATCACCCAGGATATTGCTTATCTGGAGCAAAGGATAGCCGATTTGGGTACGGACAAAGAGGCTGCGTATGTAGATGAAGAAAGACAGCTGCTCTATGGTGATTTTTGGAATGTGACAGATAAAGATGCATTGGCATCCCAATTAATGTATGCAAGACAGGCATTATCCAGGTTCACTGTTGAGAGCGCAGAATATGGATTGAAATATGATGAAAATACGGAAGATATAGTTACAAATGATTATTATGACCGTATAGATGCGGCTCTCAATTATACAGGCATGGATAAGACCGGTTTAAAAATCAGCGGTCAGGATTCCAGTATTTTATTAAACGGAGCCACCTTTACTTCCAATACCAGTAGCTATTCCATAAACGGATTAGTCATAACGGCGAATGCCGTATCAGGCAAAGACAGCACAACCGGTGAATATATAGCTACACAAATAACGGTTAATACGGATGTTGACGGTGTTTATGATGTCATAAAGAATTTCCTGTCGGAATATAATACCTTAATTAATGAGATGGATTCTTTATATAATGCGAGCAGTGCGAAAGGCTATGAGCCCTTAACAAGCGATGAAAAGGAAGCCATGAGCGAATCGGAAATAGAAAAATGGGAACAGAAAGTTAAGGATGCCCTTCTTCGAAGGGACACAACCTTAAACTCTGTATCCAGCGCCATGAAATCTGCTATGTTATCGACCTTTGAAATTGACGGTAAAACTTATAGCTTATCGACCTTTGGAATCAAAACATTAGGCTATTTCACCTCATTGGATAATGAAAAGAATGCGTTTCATATTGACGGTGATCAAGATGACGCCAGTGTATCCGGCAATGATGATAAATTAAAGGCGGCAATTGCTTCCGATCCCGATGCCGTAATTTCCTTCTTTACATCTCTGGCAAAAGAAGTATATAATACTCTTAGTAAGAAAATGCAGAGTACGACATTAAGCAGTGCATATACGGTTTATAACGATAAGCTTATGACAGAAGAATATGATGATTATACGAAATTAATCGAAAAATGGGAAGACAAGATAGCCGATATGGAGGACAGGTACTACAAGCAGTTTTCAGCCATGGAACAGGCATTGGCACAGCTAAATGCCAGTCAGTCTGCCTTAGCCAGCTTATTAGGTTCATCATCGTAAAAAGGAAGGACAAGCAATGCAGAACGCATACCAGGTTTATAATAACAATAAAATATTAACAGCAACACCGGCAGAATTAACCCTGATGCTTTATGAAGGTGCTATTAAATTTTGTAATATTGCTATTATAGGTATTGAAAATAAAAATATAGACAAAGCCCATACCAATATCATAAAAGCTGAGAAAATCATACAAGAGCTGCGTGCCACATTGAATCCTAAATATAAGGTTTGGGAGGAATTTGAAAAGGTGTATGAGTACATAAACAGACGGTTGGTAGAAGCAAATGCAAAAAAGGACAAGGAAATATTGGAAGAGGTATTGCATCATCTTAGAGGAATGCGTGATACATGGAAAGAAGTCATGAAATTGGCACCAAAATAGAAATGTGAGGACCGAATGGAAAATAAAAATTCTTATATTACTATTTTAATGGAAAGCCTAAGGAAAAAGAGCACTATATTGGATGAGATCCTGTGTAAAAATGCGGAACAGAGAGAAATACTAACAGGACAGGAGCTGGATGAAGCTGCTTTACAATCCAATATGGAAGAAAAAGAGCATTGGATTAAGGAACTGACTCTTTTAGACAGGGGATTTAACAGTATTTATGAGAAGGTGAAAGAGGATCTGCTTAATCATAAAGAAAAATATGCCCTGGAAATAAAATGCATGCAGACGCTGATAAAAGAGATAACAGATAAAAGCATGGATATTCAGGTCGGAGAAAAACGCAATAGAGATTTAATGGCAGCACATTATAGTAGAATGAGGACTAAAATCAGGCAGGCGAAGGTTGGAAAAGATGTAGCCACTAACTATTATAAAACTATGAATAATCTGGATTTTAGTACACCGCAATTTTTAGACAAAAAAAAATAAAAAGGGTATAAAGAATAAAATATACTTACCGATATATATGATATAAATTCAATATTTATATATAGGAAGGGTATGCTGCGAAGGAAAAATTAAAAAATACAAATACAAAAGAGGTATATATATAAATAACTGAAGAAAAAATAAAATTTATGAAATACAAAAGATAAATTTTATACAGCCATACTTATTACAGCAGGTGAAAAAACGAAAGATAATATATTACAGCCTGAAGGGTTGTGATTTATTATAAAAATTATTATAGCACGCAAAAGGATTTGCGGCTGAAAAACAAGGAGGATTTTTTATGGTAATTCAACACAATATGACAGCAGCTAATGCTAACAGAATGTTAGGCGGTGTAACGAAATCACTTGCTAACTCTACGGAAAAGCTTTCATCCGGTTATCGTATTAACCGTGCGGCAGATGATGCGGCCGGTTTATCCATTTCTGAAAAAATGAGAGCTCAAATCAGAGGTCTTGATCAGGCTTCAACCAATGCACAGGATGGTATTTCCTTAATCCAGACAGCAGAAGGTGCGTTAAATGAAACACATTCCATTCTTCAAAGAATGAGAGAATTAGCAATTCAGTCATCCAACGGTACGGAAACAGATGATGACCGTGAAGCTATTCAGGCAGAAATCAGCCAATTAACAGAAGAAATCGACAGAATTGCATCTACAACACAGTTCAATACCATGACTCTGGTAAATGGTGATTTCTCATCAACTTCAATGACACTTCAAATCGGTGCAAACCAAAGTCAGACAATGGCATTTACCATTGCATCCATGAATACCACAGGTTTAACCTTAGGAAGTGTATCTTTAGCTACTCAAACTGGAGCACAAAGTGCTATTACGACAATTGATGCTGCTATTAAAGCGGTATCTGCAGCTAGAGGTAAATTAGGAGCTATTCAGAACAGATTGGAACACACCATCAACAACCTGGATACATCCAGTGAAAACTTATCAAGTGCTGAATCCCGTATCCGTGATGTTGACATGGCTGAAGAAATGGTTACATACTCCAAGAATACCATTCTTCAACAGGCTGCGCAGTCTATGCTGGCTCAGGCTAATCAGCAGACACAGGGAGTTCTTTCCTTATTACAGTAATTATCATAACAAAAAACACTTTCCTCAGGGAAAGTGTTTTTTTGTATGGTATAATAGGAACATTTGGCGAGGTCTTTTCGAAAAATCCTATTACACAAAAAAGCCTGACCGGCGGGATGCACACAAATGCAGATGGAAGTTAAGGCGAATCTTGTAAAAAAAACGGATTTTTAGTATACTGAAAGAAAATAATTAAGGTGGTTAGCATGACCAAAATAAAAATATCACAATGTATGATAGTGAAAAACGAAGAACTAAATATAAAGAAAGCATTAAGCTGGGGAAAATCCATAGCTTATGAACAAATAGTGGTGGATACCGGATCTGATGATAATACCGTTAAGATAGCAGAGGAATTGGGTGCTAAGGTGTATCATTTTTCATGGATTGATGACTTTTCTGCAGCTAAGAATTTTGCTATAGAAAAGGCAAAGGGGGACTGGATTGCCTTTCTGGATGCGGATGAATATATGTCTGATGAGGATGCAACTAAGCTGCTTCCCTATATTCAGGAGGTGGAAGAAAATAAATCTGTCTATAAGGGCCAATATCATAATATACCTACCATCATCCGATGCTCCTGGGTGCATTTAAATGACAGGGGAGAACCTTTTTCTATTAATGTACAGGATCGTATTTTTAAAAATGAACCTTATATCCGTTATAAAAATAAAATTCATGAAACCTTAACCTCCAAAGATGAGCATGAATTAATGGTAGTTGATGCAAAAGAGGAATTTAAAATATTTCATACCGGTTATCAGAATAAAAAAATGCAGGATACCAATAAAGGAGAGAGAAATATTATTTTGCTTCGGGAAGCACTTGAGGAAAATCCCGATGATCCTAATCTTTTGTTTTATCTGGCAGATTCTTTATATATACAGAAGGAATATGGGCAGGCAGAAGAAGCTTGCAAAGAAGCAATTGCAAATAAGGAAAAGGGCTTGTCCCGGGAAGCGTTGGCCGGAGTCTATCAAAAATGGATGCAGATTTTAGTGCAGAACAAGAATGAAATTACGGAAGATAACATTTTAAACATTTATAATGAAGCTGTAACAGTGGATCCGAATCATCCTGATTATGACATGTTTATGGGATATTATATGGCAGCTTTTGCGAATTGGAAAGAATCCGTTTATTATCTGGAAAAGGCTTTGCAAAAAGCAGAAACTTATCAAAGCAAAACAACTATATTTATATACGGTGAATTAGGTAATATTTATCGTTGCTTATATATAGCAAACGACAACCTGAAGGATACCCGGAAGCTGATTAAATACGGCACATTGTCTTTGTACGCCAATAAATTTCAGGAGGATTTACTAATCTCCGTTATTAAGAAATTTACTTATGACTATCCGACTCCAGCCATGGAGATATTTCAATTTTTAAATAGAATCTATGACTATAAAAATAAAAGAGACGGTTTATTTACCTTGAAGTGCGTCAAGCTGGCAGTTAATAAAGAATTAGATGTTATCATTTGTAATAAATTGACTTCAATAAAATAATTGAAATTGATATTTGTTAATTCTCGAACTGAAAAAGAATAGGAGATTTTAATGGTAGAAATCAAACTCTCACAGTGCATGATAGTGAAAAATGAAGAAGAAAATATAAGAAGGGCCTTATCCTGGGGCAAGGGTATCGTTTTTGAGCAAATCGTCGTTGATACGGGCTCAACGGATAATACGGTAAAGATCGCAGAAGAAATGGGGGCGGCGGTCTATCATTTCCCCTGGATTAATGATTTTGCCGCTGCCAAAAATTTTGCCATTGAGAAAGCGAAAGGAAACTGGATTGCTTTTCTGGATGCCGATGAATATTTTTCAAAGGAAGAAGCAGGGCTGATTATTCCTTACCTTCGGGAAGTAGAAAAAAAGAGTAAGGAAATTGAGAAAAAAATGGGGGGAAAGCCCGATATAATAAGCTGCCCCTGTGTAAATCTGGATGACAGGGGAAAGCCATTCAGCGTAGTTACCTTTCAAAGGATTTTTAAAAACACACAGGATATACGTTATGAAGGCATGATACATGAGGTGTTAGCTGCCAAGGGCAATAAAAAATTAGTATATATTGATGCAAAGGATTCCTTTTCTATTTTTCATACCGGTTATAAAAAAGAAGTTTTCGAAAAAACAAATAAAGCGAATCGAAATTTGGAATTATTGTTAAAGGAAATAGAAACAAATCCTGAGAATCCGGGAGTTTACGTATATTTAGCAGATTCCTACTATGCTCTTAATAAATTGGAAGAAGCAGAAAAATGCTGCCGCAAGGCTATTGCATTAAAACATTTGGGAATCGGAAAAGAACTGCTGCTTTCCGCACACCAGAAGCTATTGCAAATACTGCATACGCAAAAAGATGTTGATAAAGATACCCTTTGGCAAGCCTATGAAGAGGCTGTGAAAGAAGATCCGGGACACCCCGATTTTGATTTTTTCCTGGGCACCTATTTACTCCTTCATGATGAATGGAAGGATGGGGTTAGTTATTTGGAAAAGGCTTTGGATAAATCAGAAAAATACCGGAGCAGGACGAACATTATTATCCACGGCTCCATCACCAATATTTATAATAATATAGGAGTTGCCTGCACTAAAATGAAGGAGCTGCATAAAGCGGTGAAATACTTTACCCTTTCCTTAAAGCTGGACAAAAACCAGCCAAATGTGTTATGTGATTTACTTACCAAGCTGTCCTCGGGAGCTAATCCGGCCCCTCCTATGGATATCCTGAATTTTCTATCCCAGATTTATGATTTTAATAAGGATTTAGATCTTTATATGATTTATAAGTGCGGTGATGTTGCCCAAAATGAAGAATTAAAAAAACTGGTATACCCATTTCTTTCCGAGAAAACAAGGAATGAAATAGATTCCCATACAGCAGCAAAATATAATTGAAACAGGAAAAAAGAAATAGTAGAGAGTAAGAATACTTATATTAATCCGCTTCTTTGAAGAGAAATATAAAAAAGAAAGTTATGAAATACCGGCAGCTTACCGATATATAGTTTGTATAAATTTATCGAAAATTGTAATAAAAATTACAATTCTTACCGGTGATTGCTATTTGCCGGTACATTTTCACTTCTAAAAAGTTTAATAAACTGCTAAATAATGAAAAGTTTATAGTTAATGTAAGTTTAATGAAGAAAGCAAGGCTTAAACGGATAACAGGGAGGTTACCTTTTTATGAATATAGCATTGCTGTTAGCAGGCATAGTCAGTCCGGAATTCCGGATGGAAAACCCCAAACAATTTGTAAATGTTATGACACATCCTTTAGTTTCCGTATACAAATAAATAGCCATAAACCTAAGTGTAATAAAGGAGAAATATGTTAGAAATCGGCATACAGTCCAGAGGTATCATTCGTGAAAACGTAATAGACGAAGGGTATAAGAAAATCAAACAGGCCGGAATGACTTGCATAGATTACAATATTATAAGTCCCGAGAATCAAGAAAAGCTGGAGGTTTTGTACTTTAGAAAACATAAAGAATGTGCGGCAAAGCATAGTCTGCGATTTTCACAGGTGCATGCTCCTATTATCAGGTATCATCCGGAACAGCCGGAAAGGATGGCATATATTCTGGAGGAAATGAAGAAGAGCATTGAGATATGCGGTCTTCTGGAAAGCCCGTATTTAGTGATACATCCTTATGATTTAGCTTTTGAAATCGGGAAAGATAAAGAAAAAAAAATAAATCTCAAGTTTTTTGAAGCCCTGGCGAAAACGGCAATACAACATAAGGTAGTGATATGCATTGAAAATATGCCCTGTAAAAAGCATGGGAGGCTGTGGGAAGGTTCCTTTTCGGATGCGGCAGAGGCAGTAAATTATATTAAAATCCTGAATGAAAAAGCAGGAAAAGAGTGCTTTGGTGCCTGTTTTGATGTGGGGCATGCAAATGTGCTGGGAAAAAACCTGAGAGAAGAAGTAAGGAAATTAGGGAATCACTTAAAAGTGCTGCACATTCATGATAATGACGGAGCTACGGATGCCCATCAAATGCCCTATAGCTTTTCCAATGCCAAAAGCGGACTTTGCACGACCGATTGGAGCGGGTTTTTATTAGGACTCCGTGAGATAGATTTTAAAGGGGTACTTAGCTTCGAAACATACCGGAGCTTTACGGCGGTGCCGGGAGTGCTGCAAAATATCCTGCTGGAATTCCTTGACCAGATAGGGACTAATTTTTCAAAAATTATTTGTTTTGAAGAAATATTACGGCAAATGAGTTCTAAAAGAAAGATACTTTTCGGAGCCGGTAAAATGTTTGATGGTTACATGAGAGAATTTGGCGAAAAATATCCGCCGGAATTTGCTGTCGATAATAATTCATCACTATGGGGAACCAGGAAGCTTGGAGTTTCCATTTGCAATCCACAGGATATTCTTAAAATACCGGAGAGTGAGCGTAAAGTAATTTTGTGTAATGCATATTATGAAGAAATTATAGAACAGCTTAAGACGATGGGAATCCGGGACTATGAATTGTCGGAAGAAATTTTAAGAATGAACGGCAAGCCGGTTTAGATAAATTTTAAAATCTAAAGAAAAACGAAAAAATCACAGGGAGAATATATGCTGAGGATAGGAATCCAGTCAAGGCTCCTGCTAGGAGAAAAACCAGAAAAAACAGATTTTCAGAGGATAAAAACAGCAGGTTTTAACTGCATTGATCTTAACCTGGACCGCTTTTTAACCAATCGCCTGATTTATAGCGGAAAATTAAATCACTTTTTTGACAGGCCGGTAAAAGAACTGTTTGACTTTTTTAAAGAGTACCATCAAATGGCCTTAAATGAGGGATTGGAATTTTCCCAAATACATGCACCTTATCCTTTCTACGTCTATGGCAGAGAAGCTGACAGGGATTATTTACATATGGTAGCGGAAAAAAGCATTGCTGTCTGCGCAGCGCTTCACTCGCCCTACCTGGTCATGCATCCCTATAAATTATCGTATCAGATGGGAAAAGAGAGAGAATACCAGGAGAATATAAACTTTTTTCAAAGCTTGATTCCTGTGTCGGAAAAGTATGGAGTGAAAATCTGCCTGGAGAATCTTTATGAAAGCGTTGGCGGAAGAATTTGTGAAGGAGTCTGCGCAGATCCCCATGAGGCCGCCGCCTATATCGACACACTGAATCAAATAGCCGGAGAGGAGCGGTTTGCCTTTTGCTTTGATACGGGACATGCCAATCTCTTTGGTAAAAATATGCGTGAGACTATCCGTATCCTGGGAGACCGGCTGCAGGTGCTTCATATCCATGATAATGACGGGATAGGTGATCTGCATCAGATGCCCTTTACCTTTACCCGTGAATTAGCAGGTGAGGTGAGTACGGATTGGAAGGGATTTTTACACGGACTGAAGGAGATAGGTTATACCGGTGTACTGAGCTTTGAAACCTTCGGGGCATTACAGTGCTTTCCGGAAGAATTGTGGGAAAGTGTCTTAAAAATGATAGCGGACATCGGAAAATACATGGCTAAAGGATTGGAAGACTAAGATGAAAAAAGTAACTATGTCTAATGCACCAGCGAAAAAGTTAGAAGACCCAAAGATAAAAATAGGAATCGTGGGAACAGGACGCATTGCCGGTAGGTTTATACCGGAAGCAGATTTTGTCAGTGGAATCGAGGTAATTAGTGCTTATAATCCTCATAAGGGAAGTGTAGAGCGGTTTTCCGAGCGCTTTGGGATCCGGGGATACTGTAAAGAGTATGCGGAGTTTTTAAATGGCGTGGACGCGGTGTATGTGGCTTCGTTACACCAGACACATTATGAATATGCAAAGCTGGCACTGCTGCAGGGAAAGCATGTATTATGCGAAAAACCCATGGCCATGACCGAAACCCATGCCAGGGAACTGTTTATGATTGCGAAGGAGCAGGGCTGTTTATTAATGGAAGCTATTAAGACGGCCTATTGCCCCGGCTTTCAAAAGCTTTTGGAGGTGGCAGGAAGCGGAGTAATCGGAAATATCGTTGATGTGGAGGCCTGCTTTACCAGAATCGCAGATCCCAATTTGAGAGAAAGAACGGATACTAATTATGGTGGTGGTTTCCTGGAATTCGGAAATCATACCCTGCTTCCCATCTTTAAATTAATGGGAACTGCATATAAAGAAATACATATTCACAGCGTAAGGGATGAGCAGGGAATTGACCAGTATACCAAAATTACTTTCTCTTTTGAAAACGGGATGGCTCTTTCGAAGACGGGAGTGGCGGTAAAGTCGGAGGGACAGCTGATTATTGCCGGTACCAAGGGTTATATTTTAGCAGAATCTCCCTGGTGGTTAACAAGGCATTTTGAGGTACGTTATGAAAATCCATTCATAAAGGAAGAATATTCCGCAGAGTTCTTGGGTGATGGATTAAGATATGAAATCAGTGAGTTTGTATCTCTGATTCATGATGGCAAGAGGAAATCCAGTCGTTTTACTGAGGAGGAATCCATTGCTATGTCAGGTGTTGTGGAAAAGTTTATGGAGATGAGAAGATGAAATACCGGACGAAAATATACGGACACCGGGGAGCCGGTCAATATGCACCCGAAAATACCATGGAAGCTTTCCAAATGGCTTATGATATGGGAGCAGACGGAATTGAATTCGATATCCAAATGACCGGGGACGGATACCTGGTAGTGGCCCATGACGAGGAGATCAGCCGGGTATCGGACGGAAAAGGACTTATTAGGGATTATACCTTAGAAGAGCTAAGAAGCTTTTCATTCAATAAGACCCATCCGGAATTTAAGAATATCAGGATTCCTCTGCTGGAGGAGGTTTTAGAACACTTTAAGCAAAAAAAATTTTTGTATAACATAGAGCTTAAAAACGGCGTGTTTCCCTATAGGGGAATGGAAGAAATAGTATTACAAATGGTAAAGGGAAAGAATGCATTAGAAAGAACCCTGTTCTCTTCCTTTAACCATAGCTCCATGCTGACGCTCCGCAGGCTGGAACCTGAGGCAAAGGCAGCTTTTCTTTTTAGGGACGGGATAATAGGCATGCCGGCATATATGGAGAATTACGGGATTAATATAGCACATCCTGCATGGTATCACCTCAATCAAGAAGGTGTTTTAGATGCCTTTCATGAAAAAGGAATCACAGTAAACGTATGGACAGTAGACAGCGGAAAGGAAATCAGACGGCTTTGCAATATGGGTGTGGATGGGATTATCACTAACAAACCTGATCTTGGTAGTGAAATAAGAGATGATAAGGGATTTTAAAATAAGGATTTTTTAAATCATTAAAGATGGGTAAAAGGTTTTAAATTGAGGTTACCCATAAGCAAGAGGAGGTTATCCATGAGAACACTTAATAATGAAGAGGCATATATAAGAAAACGTAAAAGAAAATCGTTTGTCACTAGTCTTTTATATTATATGATGTGGATATTTCCTGTGAATAAGAAAAAGATTGTTTTTACGGCGTTTGAGGGAGATGGAGGGTATTGCTGCAATCCGCGTTATATTGCTGAAGAGCTGTTAAAAAGAAATGAGCAGTTAAAGCTTGTATGGCTGGTGAATAATACGGAACGCGAATTTCCAGAAGAAATTGTAAAAATTAAAAATAATTTTTTAAATAGAGTATACCATTTATCAACGGCAAAAATATGGGTGGATAACAGTAGAAAGGAATATGGTGCGGTAAAACGAAAACATCAATTTTACATACAAACATGGCATGCAGGGGTGGCATTCAAGCCTATAGGTAAGTTTAGAGGAAAATTATTTCCTAAAATAGCATATTTAGTGAGTGAACATGATTCCAAACTTATAGATTATGTCACGTCAAACTCAGAGTGGTGTACAAAATTATATCCCGAGATGCTGCTTTATGAAGGAAGAATTATAAAAACAGGCTCACCCCGTTGTGATGTTTTAATAATGAAGAGAGAAGAGACTTATAAAAATATAAGGAAACAATATAATTTGCCGGAAAATGCTAAAATTGTTATATATGCTCCGACCTTTAGAGGGGGCAGCCAAAAAGGCAGACGGCGGGTATTTGTGGAACAAACCACTCTGGATTTTGGAAAGCTGGTAAAGGCGTTAGAACAAAAATTCGGTGGTGTCTGGTATGTATTTTTAAGGCTCCATCCTCAACTGGCGGCACAGCTTACTAATCTGCCATTGAAAAATGCGGTGAAAAATACTGTAGATGTCAGCCAGGCAGATGATATGAATGAAGTATTAGCAGCCTCCGATGTTTTGATAACCGATTATTCCAGCTCTGCTTTTGATGCCATAAACATGTATCTGCCAGTATTTCTATATACGGATGATTTGAAAGAGTACATAAAGGAGCGGGGAGAGCTGATGTGGGATATGTATTCACTGCCCTTTTCTGTGGCTTTAACAAATGATGAACTGGTTAAAAATATAGAAAAGTTTGATATAGATGAATATAAGAAGAAAATTGATGATTTTTCACTGGAGCATGGAGTGCTGGAAGACGGATATGCCAGTGAGAGGGTGGTGGATTTGATAGAAAAATCTATCAATATACGTGGAGAGTCTATACAAGAATTTAAAGCTTATTAAAAGGTTGAGTCTTTTTACAATTATTGAAAGGTCATCTGCAGTTTCTTTATTTGTTTGATGATAAGGAATGAGAAATGGAAAAATATTATTTATTTGGAGCCGGAAATAATGTGTGGGGAATTATAAATTATTTTGGCGGAGATAATATTATTGCAATAATAGATAATGAGAGAAAAAGAGTAGGAATACCGATAAAGGGGATTCCCGTTATATCATTTGAGAACTACATGGAATCGCATAGAGATGAGACGGTCATTATTACTGCAGCCATATATGAGGGAATTGTTCAACAATTAGAGAGAAAAAAAATCAGAAATTATTATGTGGCTCCGATGATACAATTTGGATTAGCAGATACGAGACAAATGATTTTAGAGTGGCATTTAGAGGAGAAGAGTGTAATTGTATTATATGGGTATAATCCTATATCTATAAAGCTATTACATGATCTTAGAATGTGTAAGGGAGATAGAAGTATTAAGGTTATCCCGGAAAGTAAAATAGAAACAGAAAAAGTAAAGGACGTAGGTGTTGAAATAATAGACTTTGATGATCTTAAGAAAAGTGATACATTGGTTTTATTTTCGGAAAATATCAGCGAAAAAATATATAAGAAAATAAGTGCTGCAAGAGAAGTATTAGACATATATGAGCTTAAAATACCTAAAAATAAAACATTTGGACAGCTATTAAAAAAGTATAAAAATATTCATAAAGGAGAACGCTGCATAATAATTGGAAACGGCCCTAGCCTCAAAATTGAGGATTTAAATCGTGTTCAGGAAAGTGGCATTTGCAATTTCGGGATGAATTTAAGCTTTAAGGTATATGACAAGGTTTGTTGGAGGCCAACTTATTATACAGTAGCTGAATATAATATAGTGAAGCAATACTATGATGAAATAAAGGAACTAAACCGTGAAAATATGTTTATTAAGAATTTTTATGATATGGAAGAAACTCCCCATTTGCAAGGAGTAAATTATTATCCCGGATATCCTAAAAGGTGTTATTTAGAGAGACAAAAATTTTCGAATGACATTTCTGAGGTGGTTTATAGTGGCTATACAGTTATGTTTGATACTCTTCAAATAGCTACTTATATGGGCTTTACTAAGATATATTTAATTGGAGCAGATTTTAGTTATTCCGGGGATGCAACGAAGAAGGGAAATCATTTTTATGATGATGATGTAGAGGACAAGCGAATTGTTGCAGGAATTACATATATAAATATTTCACTAAATGCACTTTTGATAGCAAAAAATTATGCAGATGCACATGGAATACAAATATATAATGCAACCAGAGGAGGCAAGCTGGAGATATTTCCAAGGGTTGATTTGGATACACTTATATGATACGAAAGAGGGAAGAAAATGAATTGCAAATTATGTGATAGTAATAATGTGAAAAGAATATATAACGGGAAGATACGAAATGGGGGATTGGGTAAATATTCGGACGAAAATATTTCTATATATCAATGCGGAGAATGTGAAGTAATATGGCACGCGAATTGCAGTATGGAAAATATAGATTATTATGAAAGTACGAAATATAGGGATTCGCTGGAAGGCAGTTCTGACATTGAGCAGTTTTATAGGCTTCATGACAAAGAAACTATGCAAAAATTTATGTATACCGGAACAGATATTTTTAGACATAAGGTGATAGCAGATATTGGATGTGGCGGTGGTTCCTTCCTTGACTTTTTAAGTGGTGTGGCGCAGGAAATAATTGCGATAGAGCCAACGTTAGCATATAGAAAAATAATGAAAAATAAAGGCTATCAGGCATATGCCTATGCAGCAGATGCGAAAAATATGTGGTTGGATAAAGTGGAAGTAATTACATCCTTTGATGTAATTGAACATGTAGAATCACCTTTGCGGTTTATTGAGGATGCTTATGAACTTTTAAAACCAGGTGGAGAGGCAATAATTGGAACCCCTACTGATGCGCCCGTTATGCGGCAGATGTTAGGTGAGATTTATGAGAGAAAACTTTTATACAGTACACAACATTTATGGATCCTGGCGGAAAAAAATCTAAAGCTGCTTGCGGAAAAAGCTGGATTTAAGAAAATAGAAGTTAAATATTTTCAACGTTATGGTATTAGTAATTTACTGGGCTGGCTCAAAGAAGAAAGACCTTGCGGGGAGCCCAAATATTCTTTTGTTACCGATACATTAAATGAAGTTTGGAAGAGTGAGTGCGGTGCAAAGGGATTAGCAGACTATATAGTGGTTTATCTTTATAAATAATGGAGAAGAATATGCGAAAACATGGTTATTAATCATATGAAAGAAAGGGCGATAGATATGAAGATCGTATCATTTATTCCGATTAAATTAAATAATCAAAGATTACACGGCAAAAATACTTTACCATTAGGTGATAAAGCAATGTGTGAGTACATTTTTGATACAGTGAAAAAAGTGAAGGGTATAGATGAGAGATATGTTTATTGTAGTGATGAAGTAATAAGGAAGTATATGCCTAAGGAATTGACGTTTTTAAAAAGGGATACTTATCTGGATGGATATCAGGTTAAAGGATTAGAAATTATAGACTACTTTATTAAAGATGTGAAAGCCGATATTTATGTACTTACACATGTAACACAGCCGTTTACTCAGCCATCATCAATGGAAGAAGCATTAGAAAAAGTTAAAAGTGGTGAATATGATTCAGCTTTTAGTGTAAAAAAGATACAGGATTATTGTTGGTATAAAGGAAAACCTTTTAATTATGATATGAAAGATATAGTAACGACACAGAATCTGGAACCGATATATATGGAGACAGGTGCTTTCTTCATATTTACGAGAGAAGTATTTGAAAAGTATCATCAAAGAATTGGGATAAAACCTTATATGAAGGTTATTGAACAATTAGAAGCAATTGATATAGATACAGCAGATGATTATGAATTTGCCAAGGTGGCCGCAGATTATTTATACAAAAAATAATGTGGGGGATGATAATGAAGAATATTAAAATATTGGATTGTACATTGCGAGATGGGGGAAGGATTATAAATTGCAATTTTGAGGATATAACTGTTTCGGGAATAATGAGGCAGCTTATAAAAGCTAATATAGATGTAATTGAGCTAGGATTTCTGAGAGATGGTGTTGAATATCAGGGGGACAGCACTTTTTTTTCATCCGTTAGAGATGCAGACCGTTATATAGAAAACAATCATAAATTAGTTAAGTTTGTTGTATTTGTAGATTATGGTCTATATGATGTATATAAATTAGAACCGGCTATACAAACTGAAATTAGTGGAATACGTTTTGGATTTACCAGGAGAGATCTGCTGGAAGAGAAAGAAGAACTGATTCGTGCAATGCGCTATATTAAAAAAATGGGGTACGAGCTATATTTTCAAGATGTAAATACAAATGGATATTCTGAACAGGAATTACTTGAAATTATCAATATCGCAAATGAAATAAAACCAGTTTCATTTGGTATTGTAGATACATATGGCGCCATGTATTTGGATGATCTGGAGAAGCTATGGCATGTGGTAGATAAACAATTGGATCCGGTTATAGGGGTTGATTTCCATTCACATAATAATATGCAAATGTCTTTTGCACTTACGCAAAGGATTATTCATTTGGCGGAAAAAAAGAGGCAGTTGATAATTGATGCCACGTTAAATGGGATGGGAAAATGTGCAGGTAATCTTAATACAGAGCTTATTTTAGATTTCCTGACAAGAAAACATAATTATGATTATGATTTAGATGCGGTATTGGATGCAATAGACAGATATCTCTATCCAATTAAAAAAGATAATGAATGGGGATATTCAATACCGGCGTTTATGGCAGGAATATATAAAGCACACCCTAATAATGTTATTTATCTAACTGAAAAATATAGGTTAAATAGCAGAGATATAAAATATATTATTTCGGGAATAGATGCAGAAAAAAGGCAGAGCTATGATTATGACAATATACAGGGGATTTATAAAAAGTATTGTTCCGAACAAATTGATGATGAATTCACAATGAAACAGCTCAGGGAAAAATTTGAAGGAAAAACAGTATTGGTATTGGCTCCTGGAAAGACAATTGAGACACATGATAAGGAAATTAAAAGTTATATAGGAGAACATAAGCCTATTAAAGTAGCTGTAAACTTTGTACCTCAAAGACTGTCCTGTGATTATATTTTCTTTGCTAATACTATACGATGGGGAAAATATAGTAATTGGGTGGAAAGATCAAAATGTATTGTTTCTTCTAATATATTTGATGATGTAGAAGAGGTATTTAGGGTGAATTATACAGGACTAATTGCTGAAGATAGTATTTTTTTTGATAATAGTACCATTATGTTGCTTAATCTTTTAAAAAAATTATGCGTTAATGAAATACAATTAGCAGGATTTGATGGATTACAACCCAATATGGAAAATTATATTGATAAATCATTTCCCAATGAAAAGGTAAATAAGGATAGTTATAAAACTAATTTAGAAATTCATAAACTATTCTTACAATTTAAAGAAAAGGCTGCCTCAAAGATAGAGGTGAATTTTTTGACCCCCAGCATATATGAATCTATGGAGTGAGGATGTATTGAAAATGAAGAAAGATACTATTATTAAAGCCTTAGTTATGGATGTGGATGGAACTTTGACAGACGGGAGCCTTTATATAGGGACTAATGGAGAGGTCATGAAGAGGTTTTATGCAAAAGATGGCTATGCTATTAAGAAGTTATTGCCTTCTATGGAGATTCTTTCTATTATTTTAACTGGACGTGAATCTGAGATTGTATGTAATAGATGTAGGGAATTGGATATTTCATGTGTTATACAAGGTAGTGATAATAAATTATTTGACCTAACTAAAGTATTAAATGAAAATAATATAAGTTTGGAGGAGACGGCATATATAGGGGATGATTTAAATGATTTGGACTGTATGAGGAAGGTGGCGGTAACAGGTTGTCCAAATGATGCAGCAAGGGAAATAAGAGAGATATCTGATTATGTCGCAAAATCTCCTGGTGGATATGGTGCAGTAAGAGAATTTATAGAATGGCTTAAACACATTAGTAAAAAGTAAAGATAAATAATTTTATTAATTAGTTATGTAACAATAGATAGGAGAGGTAAAATAATGCCTAAAATTTCAATTATTATACCGATATATAATGTTGAAAGTTACTTACATGAATGCTTACTGAGTGTAGCAAAGCAAACATTGACAGATATTGAAGTTATTTGTATTGATGATTTTTCTACAGACAATTCTTATGAAACAGCAAAAAAATTTATAGAGACTGATTTCCGCTTCTCCTTAATTCGTTTGTCTAATAATAGGGGACAATCTTTTGCCAGAAATATAGGAATTGAAAAAGCCAGGGGAAAATATCTATATTTTTTGGATTCGGATGATTATTTAGATTATAATGCTATGGAGATTTTATACTCATATGCAGAAGAAAATAATGTTCAAGGGATATTTTTCGGGGCTACAGTGATAGGTGAAAGCAAAGAGAATGATAGTACAGACATCTCTTATTTAAAATGCTGTAACCGGGTCTATACGGGAAACCAGTTTTTTATTGAGCTTAACAAGGAAAATGAATATCAAAGTGCTGCATGTATGCAGTTTTGGAAACGAAGCTATATTGTAGAAAGTGTAATTAAGTTTTATGAAGGCATTGTCTATGAAGATACGCTATATACCTTGCAGGCTATATTAAACGCCAGGAGCGTAATGTGCATCGGCAATAAACTGTATAATTATAGAAAAAGAAATAATTCAACTACGAGCAGATTAAGCGGAGAACATTTGGCGTCTTATGTAATTATTTACTATGAAGTATTAAAGCTTTGGATGAATAGGAAAAATCAAAGGGAAATTGAGGAAGGAATTAGAAGCAGATTGAATCTGTTCCATAGAAGGATTAATGTTGCTTTGGGATATATCGGTAATGTTCCTGAGATAAAATTCAAAGAAGAGGCGTGTACTTATTTATATAAAATTTTGGTTCAGACAAAGCCGCAATTTAAATACGTAAAGGGAATCAGTGAGGAATGGGAATGCTATATCGAACAATTCTCTGAAATTATTGTTTATGGCGCAGGAATGGTAGCGTATGAGGTTATAGAGCTATTACAGGAAAAAAATAAACAGATTATCGGTATAGCAATCAGCAATAAAAAAAAGGAGCAGGATACTTATATGGGATATCCGATTAAAGAATTATTTCAATGGGAAAATTACAAGGAAACAGCTCTAATCATAGTGGCAACCACTAAAATTCATCACAAGGAAATTAAAGATAATATTGTAAATGCAGGATTTAAAAATTGTATAGCCTGGGAATAGAATAAGGAGCAGATTCGGTAAACAGACTGTTTTTCTAGGAGGAATAGTATGAAGTGGATAAATAAAGGACATCAATACGATGAAAAAGCGAAAGATATAATAAAGGAATTTTTAAGGCATGACAAGGGTGTTTTTTTGTACGGGGCGGGAGAAAAATCAAAAGGAATATATAAAACCTTAGAAAACTACGATTGCTTAAAGGGGTTTATTGATGCCAGTAAAGAGAAACAAAAAAAAGGTTATTTAAAGGAAGACGTAATATCTATAGAAGAATTTATTTTAAGAAAAGAAAATTTCTGGATAGTTATTTCCACTTCAAATGCCTATGTGAGTGAAATTGAAACCACATTAAAAAAATGCGGTTTTGAACATTATAATAAC
>CAMJWQ010000006.1 GCA_946409475.1 uncultured Lachnospiraceae bacterium | reverse complement strand
GATTTTTTATTTTGATATATGCTATAATAAAATGTCACTTTATTAGTGTGGATTGAAATTAATATAGAATGTTTTAAGGTTGAACAAAAAACTGCTTGTAAAATATTTTTATCAAGCAGTTCTTTTGTGTCTATTCATTGTTTTTTTTCCATCGTCCCAAAATCAGTGCCTCTTTCTTCTTCCCTTCCATTACCACTCCCAATTGCTCATCATAATAATTTTCCTCCAATATCCAGATGCCGCTTTTTTTCTCCATATGCACTGCATTCAAATCCTCCAGCTTTCGCAGTACAGCAGGAGAGATATTTACCATATAGGGCTGCGCACTACGAATCAATTCATAATCCGGCAGCTTTCCTTGTTCATAAAGGGCTATAATGATTTTCTTTCCTTCTCCATAAGGAACCAATATGGATTCCGCATATTCATCAATGACGGAAAAGCATTTTCCTGCCTTTCCAAATTGAAAATCCAAGCTAAAAGGATATTTTTTATTGGTGTTTTTTTTGTAATCATTTCTTTTATTCGATTCGGACAGCATTTGATAAATGCTAATGCTGTGGTCTACCGGAAAGTCCATTCTTTTTGCTATCCTATCATCATCATAATAGTGGGCATAATATCTGCTGATGGACTTTGGTGAGAGTAAATCCGAATCGAACCTCTCCTTATTTCTTTTGTATTCATTAAGTACATCCTTTGTGCACTGTTCACCCCGTCTGATTTCCTCCAGAGATCCAAGCTTTTCATCTTCCAATGTAATAATGTATGTTTGCTTTATAGCTCCACTTCCATTGCGGTTTCCCCGTCCGGAAGCCTGTGCCACAGAATCCATTCCGGCCAGATGCCTTACCACACAAGAGAAACTGATATCCACACCCGCCTCAATTAACTGGGTACTGACACAGACCACTTGCCTGCCGTCACTCAGAGCCTTTTTCATTTCCTTGATAACTTTTTTTCTATGAGCAGAGCACAAATTGGTACTAAGAAAATAAAATAATACGCCAGGATCATCGCTGCTCTTCTTTACTTCCTTATAAATTTCTTCCGCAGTCGATTTCGTATTCATGATAACTAATAGGGATGCATTATCTTTCCTTAACTCTCTGATAAAATCTCCCGCCTCCGAAACAGACAGCCTCTTCTCTGTTTTATCTATGACTTCCATTCTCTTAAAGGCCCGGAACTTCTGCGTGATATCCTTTACCAGTTCCTGCTTAATCTGCACCTTATGCTTTACCCCCGCAAGATTGGGCTGGGTTGCAGAGCACAAAAGGATTGTATCCCTGCATTGGTTACAGAGAAAATTAATCGCCTCGTTAAATAGTGACATACAAGTAAGGGGAAGGGCCTGGATTTCATCAAAAATCAAAATCGTATCTGTTAAACTATGTAACCGCCTGATATCCCTGGTTCCCCCCGCAAAAAAAGTATTTAAAAACTGTACCATAGTTGTAAAGATAATAGGAGATGTCCAACGCTCAGTCAGCAGCTGCCGGTATTCAATTTCATCATTATTCGTTTCCTTATTCGTCACAACACTGGAGTGGTGTTCTAAAAGATTATTGCCTGCTCCCAGAGCTTTTCTTACCACCTCTGCATTTTGTTCAATAATTGCTGTAAAGGGAAGTACATAAATAATTCTTTTTTTATTTCTAAACCTTGCATGATCCAATGCAAACCGCAGGCTAGACAGGGTCTTTCCACCTCCCGTGGGAACCGTTAAAGTATAAGTCCCTTCCGATTTATTGGAAAAATCTCTGCATTGTTTCCAAATATCGTACCGCAGCTCCTGAATGGTTTTTTCTAGGACGGTGGTAGTTTTCTGCCTACGAAAGCTCTCTTCCTTCTCTTTCAGCTTATTGCTAAAATTCTCCCACAGGTAACTTATATTGCTTTCTTTTTCCTCTTTTTTCTTTTGCATAAACAAATATGTGTCATAACGATCTGCATCAATCAAACAGCTATACAGGAATTTAATCAAAAGCTGCAGGTCATATGGTTTGTATCCGGATATTTTTTCTTTTTTTACAAAATCTTCAAACTCTTCTGTTGCTTTATCATATAATTGATCCAATTCCTCAAGGCTGATAACTCTTTCTGAAAATCTTTCCTTTGCCTGCAAATAGTGAGGCTCCGTAATATCTTTTTCTTTTTCCCATTGGCACCGGTTTAAAAGCCTGCATTCCCAATTGTCCGATATAAAGTCCTCTAAACCACCGTGATGATAACACAAAATCATAGCACAAATTTCGGACAAAATAGCTCTTTGTGAATTTGTATTGTGATAACGCTCCAACACCAGCATGGCACCATATCTGCCATGATCTACATGACCTCTTACTTTCTCTTCTCCTCTCCTTTCCCTTTCTATAGCTTCCCATATATAGTTATAAAACTCATCCGTATACTTTCCCATATCATGCAAAAGTCCAAGCAGCTTACCCATATGGGAAAATTGCAGTTTGCCTGCATATTCCTCACATTTTTTACCCGCGTCCCGAAGATGCTCCTCTACCGTTTGAATACTATCATCCATTTTTCGGTAATGAGCAGGAAATTCCTTCCTTTCATTCATAACTTCCTCCAACTGTATCCTCAAATTGATTGCATTTAAGATCTCCTATTATTTGCCCTTCTATTTATTATTACTGCTTTCACTTCTAAGCATAACGCAAAATCATGACAAACAATCCATTCTTCTGTTTCCAAGTAAAAGCTTTCCTGTCTCTATGAAGCTATATTATCATGTTTTTTGTCATATTTACAGGATTTTGGAAATATTATTACGGTTTTATTTCCTGCATAGCAGGTGGTTTATTATTATTGCTGATATAAACAAAGCTGCCCGATAAAATTCGGACAGCTTTCTTATGCTGTTTATGAGCTGAAAAAAGAACTTAAAGCTTACTAAACTTCCACGGTAACCTTATCAAGCTTCCATATCTCATCCACATATTCCTGAATGGTCCTGTCCGATGAAAATTTGCCGGCACAAGCCGTATTTAGCATGGCACTCCGGGCCCAGCTCTTTTCATCACGGTAGGCCTCTTCTACCTTCTTTTGTGTTCTCCTGTAAGACTCAAAATCCTTCAATATAAAATACATATCCGCTTTTCCCGTTGATTTGGTGTTTAAAAGAGAGTTATATAAATCACGGAATAAATCCGGATCCTGGGGCGCATAGGTACCGTTGATCAACTGCATCAGAACTCTTCTAACGTTCTGGTCGTTATTAAAGATATCCATGGGATTATAGCCCCCGTTATTTTCATATTTAATGACTTCATCGGAGGACAAGCCGAATATAAAGGCATTTTCCATTCCCACTTCTTCCACTATTTCTACATTAGCTCCATCCATCGTACCTATGGTAAGCGCGCCGTTTAACATAAATTTCATGTTACCGGTACCTGAAGCCTCTTTACCGGCTGTTGATATTTGTTCCGATACATCCGCCGCCGAAAAAATTAATTCCGCATTGGATACCCGATAATTCTCAATGAATACGATTTTCATCTTATCCTGTATGGATTTATCTTTATTGACAACATCGGCGACAGCATTAATGAGCTTAATAATAAGCTTGGCATTCCGGTAGCCGGCTGCTGCTTTTGCCCCAAAAATAAAGGTCCGCGGATAAAAATCCATATCGGGGTTATCTTTTATTTCGTTATAGGCGTGCATAATATGCAGAATATTCAAAAGCTGCCTTTTATACTCATGAAGCCTTTTTACCTGTACGTCAAATATGGATCTGGGATTCACATCAATTCCGTTATGCTTTTTAATGTATTCGGCCAGCCTGATCTTATTCCGGTATTTAATATTCATAAATTCCTGACGGGCCTTTTCATCCTCCGCAAAGATTTTCAGCTTTCCGATATGAGACAGGTCCGTTATCCACTCCGAACCGATATGACTGCTTATCCAGTCTGCCAATAAAGGATTTCCGTGTAAAAGGAACCGTCTCTGGGTAATGCCGTTGGTTTTGTTATTAAATTTCTCCGGCATCATTTCATAAAAATCCTTCAGCTCCTGTTTTTTTAAAATTTCGGTATGAAGACGGGCGACGCCATTTACGGAAAAGCCGGCCACAATCGCTAAGTGGGCCATTTTTACCTGACCGTCATAGATGACAGCCATTTTTCGAATCTTTTCCTGATTGCCCGGATACAGCCTTTGTACCTCTAACAGAAAACGCCGGTTAATTTCCTCTATGATTTGATAAATTCTGGGCAGCAGTCTTGAAAACAGCTCAATAGGCCATTTTTCCAATGCCTCCGACATTATGGTATGATTGGTATAGGCACAGGTTTTTGTCGTAATCTCCCAGGCCTCCTCCCAGGTCAAATTATATTCATCAAGAAGGATCCGCATTAGCTCTGCCACGGCAACGGTAGGATGGGTATCATTCAGCTGAAAGACTGCTTTTTCATGAAACCTCCGGATGTCATCATGCTGTTTCAAATATTTCTTTATTGCCGCCTGAACACTTGCGGAAATAAAAAAGTACTGCTGCTTCAGGCGAAGTTCTTTTCCCGCGTAATGATTATCATTAGGATACAGGACTTCCACAATATTTTTTGCCAGGTTCTCCTGCTCTACCGCCTTATGATAATCTCCCTTATCAAAGGAATCCAAATGAAAGCAGACAATGGGCTCGGCATCCCAGATGCGAAGAGTATTTACCACATGATTCCCGTAGCCGACAATGGGAATATCATAAGGGACGGCCAGTACCGATTGGCAGCCTTCCTGTACAAAATGATTCCTTCCGGTTTCATCTGCCTCAATTCTTACGTAACCGCCGAATTTTACCTCTTTTGCATACTCCGGCCGTCTAAGCTCAAAGGGATATCCGTCCTTCAGCCAGTTATCCGGCACCTCCGTCTGATAACCGTTTTCTATTTTCTGTTTGAACATACCATACCGGTAGCGGATACCGCATCCATATGCAGCATAGCCTAAGGTGGCCAGAGAATCCAAAAAACAGGCCGCCAGTCTGCCAAGTCCTCCATTTCCCAATGCGGGATCCGGCTCCTCATCCTCTATGGCATTGATATCCAAACCCATTTCCTTAAGAGCCTCTTTCACTTCACTGTAAGCCTGCATGTTAATCAAATTATTACCAAGAGCCCGCCCCATTAAAAATTCCATGGACAGATAATATACGATCTTGGGATCCTCCTTCCGGCAGACTTTTTGTGTTGCCAGCCAATTATCTATAATCACATCCTTTACCGCATAGGAAACTGCCTGAAAAATCTGGCCCTTAGTTGCTTCTTCCATCGTTTTTCGGTATAAAACCTTTACATTATCTTTTACTGCTTCTTTAAATGCTTCTTTCTCAAATAATTCATTAAACATACGGACTCCTCCTCATCAGAAAGCTCTATGTGTATTTTATTTATATGCAAAAAGGGAAGCATCCTATACTCCCCTCTGCGGTAAATCAAGCTTACCTTTGTAATAATGCCGGTACTGCCCTAGTTATTGACTTTTTTTACCCCTAAAGTAACTGTCTCACCGTTTACATTCCATTCCTTACTAAACCCGTCCATAGCATCGACCGATACCTTTTGTGCCAGCACTTCCGCTTTTACCTGGTCTTCATGCTTTAATAGTATAGCCTTTATGGCAGCATTCTTATTCTGATAAACCGTTATTTTATCGGTAACTTCAAAGCCGGCTTCCTTTCGCATGGTCTGAATCTTACTGATCAATTCTCTGACAAAGCCTTCTTCTACCAATTCCTTCGTCAGCTTCGTATCCAATACTACGGTAATATCATTTTCCGATTCGGAAACAAAGCCTTCCGTCTGCGCCGATTCTATCAGTAAATCTTCTTTAAACAATACTACCTCCTGTCCGTTTATGTCAAGTTTTATGGCTTGCTTTGTATTTAATTCCTCCATTGCCTTATTTCCGTCTAACCCCGAAAGTGCATTACGGATCCCACCAAGCAGCTTTCCGTATCTGGGTCCTACGGTTTTTAGCTGGGGTTTAAAGCTGTAGGAGGTAAAAGCAGAGATATCCTCTTTATAGATCACTTCCTTAATATTCAGCTCATCTTCTATAATTTCATTAAAGTATTCCGATAAGGAAAAGGGTGCTTTTACATACATTCTCCCTATGGGCTGTCTGTTCTTGATATTGGCCGTATTTCTGCAGGCCCGGCCTAATACCACGACCTTTAGAAGCTCATCCATATTCTTTTCCAGCTCCGTATCTACAAACGCATCATCCGCTAAAGGAAAATCACATAGGTGAATGCTTTCCGGTGCCGTCTTATCAATGCTTCTGACAAGATTCTGATAAATATCTTCCGTCATAAAGGGTATCATGGGCGCCGCAGCCTTGGATACCGTTACCAGTGCCGTATATAAAGTCATATAGGCATTTACTTTATCCTGGGGCATTTCTTTTGCCCAGAACCGTTCACGGCTTCTGCGGACATACCAGTTACTTAAATCATCCACAAAATCCTGCAAAGCTCTTGCCGCTTCCGGAATGCGGTAATTTTCCAAGTGATTATCCACCGTCTTTATCAGCGTATTTAATTTAGATAAGAGCCATTTATCCATAACGGATAATTTATCATATTCCAGAGTGTATTTCGTGGCATCAAATTGATCAATATTGGCATACAGTACAAAGAATGCATAGGTATTCCAAAGAGTTCCCATAAATTTACGCTGCCCTTCCATTACTGCCTTTCCATGGAACCGGTTGGGGAGCCAGGGAGCACTGTTAATATAAAAATACCAGCGGATAGCATCGGCACCGTAAGTCTTAAGCGCATCAAAAGGATCCACAGCGTTTCCCTTTGATTTCGACATTTTCTGCCCATTTTCATCCTGCACATGCCCCAGGACGATTACATTTTTATAGGGTGCTTTATTAAAGATTAAGGTAGATATGGCCAGTAAAGAATAAAACCACCCTCTGGTCTGGTCTACCGCTTCGGAAATAAAATCGGCCGGAAACTGCTGCGCAAATAAATCCTTGTTTTCAAAAGGATAGTGGTGCTGTGCAAAGGGCATGGCACCGGAATCAAACCAACAGTCAATTACCTCCGGTACACGGTGCATTTCTCCTCCGCATTCCGGACATTTTATGGTAACGTTGTCTATATAAGGCCTGTGTAATTCAATCTCCTCCGGACAGTTACCGGACATTTTCTTTAATTCCTCTATACTGCCGACGGAATGCATATGGCCGCATTTACATTCCCAGATATTAAGAGGAGTTCCCCAGTAACGGTTCCGGCTGATTCCCCAATCCTGTACATTGGTAAGCCAGTCACCGAACCGTCCCTTCCCAATACTCTCGGGTATCCAGTTAATGGTATTATTGTTGCGTATTAAATCCTCCTTAACTGCCGTCATTTTAATGAACCAGGATTCCCTTGCATAGTAAATAAGCGGCGTATCACATCTCCAGCAATGAGGATAACTATGCTCAAATTTAGGAGCCGCAAATAACAGGCCTCTTTTATCCAGCTCCTCTAATACGAAAGGATCGGCTTTTTTACAGAAGGTCCCTGCCCATGGAGTCTCTTTCGTCATCTCACCCTTTGCATCTACCAGCTGTACGAAAGGTAAATGATAATTTCTTCCTACATTGGCATCATCTTCACCAAAAGCCGGAGCTATATGCACCACTCCGGTTCCGTCCGTTAAGGTAACATACGTATCACAGGTTACATAATAGGCTTTTTCTTTCGGCTGTACAAACGCAAATAAAGGCTCATATTCCTTATATTCCAACTCTTTACCCACAAAGGTGGACAGTACTTTATAATTTTCAAAGAAACGGTCACAAAGGGCTTTTGCAAGATAGAAAACCGTCCCGTCACATTCTATTTTTACGTAGGTTTCTTTGGGATTCACACACAAAGCCACATTGGAGGGCAGAGTCCATGGTGTGGTCGTCCAGGCCAGGATATAGGCATCTTCCTCTTTTACCTTAAATTTCACTACGGCAGATTTTTCCTTTACATCCTTATACCCCTGGGCTACTTCATGACTGGATAAAGGAGTCCCGCACCTGGGGCAATAGGGAACAATTTTAAAACCCTTATATAACAGCCCCTTTTCCCATATCTGTTTCAATGCCCACCATTCCGACTCAATAAAATCATTATGGTAAGTAACATAAGGCTCCTCCATATCGGCCCAAAAGCCTACGGTCCCTGAGAAATCCTCCCACATTCCTTTGTATTTCCAAACACTTTCTTTGCATTTTGTAATAAAAGGATCCAAGCCATATTCTTCTATCTGTTCTTTTCCGTCCAGTCCCAGCAGCTTCTCCACTTCTAATTCCACCGGCAGCCCATGAGTATCCCAGCCTGCTTTTCTAGGCACCATATAGCCTTTCATGGTCCGGTATCTGGGAATCATATCCTTAATAACACGCGTTAATACATGGCCGATATGAGGCTTTCCGTTCGCCGTAGGCGGGCCGTCATAAAACGTATAGGTTTTGCCTTGTTTTTTACTTTCAATACTTTTTTCAAATATATGATGGTCTGTCCAAAACTTTTCTGTCTTCTTTTCTCTTTCCACAAAGTTTAAGTTCGTTGAGACTTTTTCGTACATAATTTTCCTCCTTAACCTGTTAAAACAAATTTCCTATGAAATAAAAAAAGCTTTAGTCCCGCAAAAGGACGAAAGCTGTATTTCGTTATACCACCCATTACTACATACATTTCATTCTTAAAAAGAAATGTCAATATGCGTTCCCGATAACGGCGGAAATCCGTCAGTACTTACTTAAGTTAAACTGTTCGGCCTGAAACTCAGAAGGGATCTTCCATAGCCTTTACTCATGCCAAGCTTCCACCAGTCTTGACTCGCTGCAATTTTTAAAGCTACTTACTGTCTTCTTCAACGTTCTTATCCTATAAATCGCTATTATTATAAAACTATACTATCCCTATTGTCAAGGGCTTTATCAAATACTATGCCCCGCTGCGTTACTATCCGGCCATTATAATAAAGTTCTTCTCTACATGTAAGAATCAAATTGTATTGTTTCTATTTTTTAGAGAATATATAATGGTTGTTATAAAATAACTTACAAATATAGATATTCCTTGCTAATTTTCTAAAATTTATCTTCCCTTTTTACGTATTTTTTGATATAATAAATTAAAGTCAAATATGCTTAATCTTTTGTAATCTCTTCTCCTCTTTGTATGGGTAATTTTATTATCTGTCTTCTCTTTCAGTAGCAAAAGCTATCATTTCTACCTTTCTATCCATGCAAAGAGATTATTTTCTAATTTTATCAGTTCCTTCATCATTATCTTCATAAAATGTGAGAGGCTGATCATATACGGAATGTCCGCTCTCCAATGTCTGTCCATTAACGGTTATCTCTATTTCCAATAATTCATAATTTTCAATGAAAGTATTTACTACCGCACCCATCATCATATTTTCTCCTGCCGTACCCTGCTGCCTGATACTGTCTGCAAATTCCTGCGTTAAGTCCAATTTTCCGGTTATGGTATCCGAATCTTTTTTATCCATAGTATCCGGATTAAATTCCACACCATCTATTTCCATGGTAAAATCGTTCACACGTACACCATTTGGTAAAACCGATTCATTTACCAGTACATTAATGAGTCCCTGCGGTGTAGCCTCGGAGTCCACTTCTTTTTCCAATAATTTTTCCGCCTGGCTGTCCGGCACAAATATTTTTGTTTTCATTTTATTTTCCTGTATTTCAGCCTTTTTTACCATAATTGATTCATTATTCATTTCCGCCTCATCAGCCGTCTGCGGATCGCTTTCCGGGGAAATATCCTTTTTCGCACTGCAGGCCGTAAACACCATGAGAATAAGAAATAATATAAGACATGCCGGTTTCATCCTTTTGTTGTTATTCATTATATTTCCTCTCTTCTAATTCAGTGAATTTTTCTTTCTATAAAATTAAGTATATTGGTTTTCACCTTCTATCTCAAGGTCATTTTAATAACAAATTTATTAATTATTCTTAACAATTCATATTTAGTATTGATTTTGCAAACAATAAGTTGTAGTATATATATATATTCATTACGTAGTATTAAATACTACGTAATGAATATATATAATATACAAAGAGGTTGTGAAAACAATATAACAGTGTATGAATTTTAATTTCTTATTTGAAAAAGAGGATTAATATTAATGAAAGGCGTGATTTTTATGAAAAAACTAAAAGAACCGGGAAGTGCCATCACTCATTTTATCGGTATGCTTATGGCCATATTTTGGTCAATACCGCTTTTACTGAAAGCGGCAGATAATCCAGACTTGATTCATTTTAAATCACTTGCGGTATTTATTACCAGTATGGTGTTATTATACGGAGCAAGTACCTTATATCATTCCCTTAATGCTTCTGAGCGGATTAATCGAATTTTCAGAAAAATAGATCATATTATGATTTTTATCCTGATTGCCGGATCTTATACACCCATATGCCTGATTGCATTAACTCCCGATATCGGCTTCCCTTTACTGGCTCTTGTCTGGATAATAGCGCTTATCGGGATAGGTATAAAAGCATTTTGGATAACCTGTCCGAAATGGTTTTCTTCGCTCATTTATATTGCTATGGGCTGGCTTTGTGTCTTAGCCTTTTCTCAAATTATTGATGCTCTGCCCAGAGCGGCTTTCTATTGGCTGTTAGCAGGCGGTGTCATCTATACTGTGGGAGGAATTATATACGCTTTGAAACTGCCTATTTTTAATAATAAACATAAAAATTTTGGTTCTCATGAAATTTTTCACTTATTTGTTATGGGAGGAAGTGCATGTCATTTTATCCTAATGTATTACTTTCTGGTAAACATGCCCCTTTCCCGTTAATAATCAGTAATTCTTTTTGCTTTCTGGTCATGGATTTAATAGCATGCTCTCTTTTCAGAGCTTCTTCCTTTGTATGAAAAATCTCCAGATGGACCAGCCTTACAGGCGCTCTACCTCTTGTGTATTTAGCGCCTTTTTTATGATTGTGATCCTCCATTCTTTTTTCTATATTGTTTGTCCACCCCGTGTACAAGCTTCCGTCCTTACATTCAACTATGTAGGTGTAATTCATATCCTCCCTCTTTTCTTATCTTTTACATTTTTTATAATACGAATTCTTATTTTATCAGTTCAGATTAAAATATAACTCCAGACAGGTGTTGACAGTAAAGAAGCCAGGGTAGTGAATACTACGCATTTTGTTGCAAATTTAGCATCTCCATTGTATTTAGACGCCAGAATACTTGTGGTTGCCCCGGCCGGCATTGCTGCTAACAGTTCACAAACACCGGTTACTAAGGAATCCCACAGCTATCATGGTAAACGTCACTACTGTAAATCTGGCAAACGCCGCATGTATTTTCCACCTCTTAGATGCCATAATTATTTGAATAACCGGCTGATACGTTTATGCTTTAAATTTACAATTTAAGCTTACCCTCCAAAGCCATGTACTGGTCAAATATAAGCTTGCTTATTCGTGCACCGAACACCGTTGCCGGATGCTCCGGATAATACATGGCATCACTGAATTCTTTATTAAGAAGAACAATAACATAGCTTCCATATGGTGTTGTAACTATTCCTCCATCATTGCGGCAAGCGTTCATACTGCCGCTTTTTGATGCAAAGGAGATGATTTGCTCATCATAATTATCAGCATCCGTAAAATAAGGCGGTATAAATTTCGTAAGCATGGCATTATAATGCTGCTGCTTACAGATAGCAAGCATCTGTGAGGACACCTCCCTGCTTATCAGGGTTCCCTGTGCCATTCTTTCAAAAATACCGGCATAATCTCTTGGAGTTGTGACGCCCAGCTTTCTGTATAATTCAAAGTGAATTGAATTATACAGCATTGTATCCTTACAGCCTAATTTTCGTATAGCTGCATTTATAGTATCAATTCCCAAATAATCTATCAATATATTAGTAGCAATATTATCGCTGACAATAATCATTAATGTCGCCAGATTTCTTACCGACAATACCGTTCCTATCTCTAAAGAGCACATAATGCCGCTGCCATCTGCCACATGGCTTTCCTTCATTTCCAGCAGTTCCTGTAATGATTTATTTCCCTTCTCTATTTCATCAAATAAAGCAGCCAGAATATATATCTTTATCGTGCTTGCGGTCTCATACTTTTCATCCGCATGAAAGGTAATGCAGTTACCCTTAAAATCATTTATATAAATACCCATTATTCCATCATAACTTTTTAATTCTGCTTCTATTCGTTTTTCCAGCGTCAATCCGGCATCCATGTTATAACAGCTCCTTATATACACGTAATACATTTTTATAAAAAATAGCCTCAATTTCACTTTCATGAAAGCCCTGCTTTCTAAGCTCCGCCTCTAATAATGGTAATTTGCTGCAATCAGACAGCTCCAATTCCCCTAAGATTCCGTCAAAATCAGAACCCAGGCCCACACATGCCATGCCTCCCGTATTGGCAAGATGTCTTGCCTGTTTTGCAATCAGCTCTACCGTGCTCTTACAAATATCATCTATGGCTATACGTTCCGTCAAAAAGCTTGCACAATAATTCAGTCCGGTGACACCACCCCGTTCCGCCAGCTTCCGAATCATATCATCCGTAAGATTCCGGCAATGACCGCATAATGCTCTGGCGTTGGAATGACTTGCAACAAACGGCTTCTTAGTATTACGATATACATCATAAAATCCCGCATCCGATAAATGTGATACATCTACAATTATTCCTAATCGTTCCATTTCTTCCAAAAATACAAGCCCCTTCTTTTTTAATCCTTTTTCTTTATTAGGAAAAAACGGAAAAACCTGGCAAGTATCACCAGGTACATCGTTAGGAAATGCCAGTTCATTCTCAAAGTTCCATGTCAAAGTCATCATTCGTACACCCAGTCTGTATAGATCCCGTAAATAAGCCGGATTACCCTTGCATACACCGCCTTCCTCTACGGTAAGCATAGCTGACATTCTCCCTGCAGCCATATTCTTTTCCATATCCGAATAGGTTTTTACAACGCCGATTTGCTCAGGGTATTTCTCAATCTCCTGATAAAAGACATCAATTAATTGCAAAACCGATTCCAGGGAATCCATATCTCTTCCCAAATTTACAAACATGGCAAAATTTTGTAAAAGGTAATCTCCTTTTTTCATTTTTCCCAAATCTATATGTAAATTATTTTTTAACAGGGAAATAGGTCTGCCTTCACGAAGGCCATACCATATTTCAGCCATTGTATCACAATGCATATCTACTACTTTCATTGTATCAACTCTCTTCTTCAATATTATTGGCTTTTCCATATAACATCATATAAGTTATTCTAAAGGAAAATGACATGCCACCATTCTGCCATTGATATTTCTTGCCTCCGGCTCCGTAATCCGGCAATGTGCCGTTGCATAGGGACATCTGGTATGAAATCTGCATCCGCTGGGTGGTGATACGGGACTTGGCATCTCTCCCATTAATAGTTCCTTATTCTCTTTACGCAGCTCAGGATCAGGCCTGGGTATCGCTTCCAATAAGAATTTGGTATACGGATGCTTAGGCTTGGTAAAAATATCATTTGCATCACCAATCTCACATATTTTTCCTAAAAACATGACACAGACACGGTCGGAAATATGGCGTACCACACTTAAATCGTGAGAAATAAATAAATAGGTCAAGTGATATTCTTCCTGAAGATCCCGCAACAGGTTTAATACCTGGGACTGTATGGATACATCAAGGGCAGAAACCGGTTCATCACATATAATTAATTTAGGATTTAATGCTATGGCTCTGGCAATTCCTATTCTTTGTCTTTGCCCACCCGAAAACTGATGTGGATACCTCTTTAATGCTTCTTTCGGAATTCCCACCTTTTCCATTAAATCAAGGATTCTGGCTTGTAATTCGCTTTTGGTCTTACAAGCCCTATGGGTCTGCAATGGCTCTCCGATTATTTGCTCTACAGACATACGCGGATTTAGGGAAGCATAGGGATCTTGAAAAATAATCTGCATTTTTTTTCGAATGCCCTGGAGCTCCCTTGCCTTCATATGCGTAATATCTTCACCCTCAAACAGGATTTTTCCCTCTGTCAGTTCAATTAAGCGCAGCAATAATCTTCCCAAAGTACTTTTTCCACATCCCGATTCACCTACCAGGGCCAATGTCTCACCCTCATAAATCGTTAAATTTACATCGGTAACAGCATGTACACAGGCATTCTTTTTCTTTGAGGAGGATACAGGGAACTCTTTCACAAGATGACTTGCTTCTAAAAGAATCTTTTTACTTACATTTGTCTTCATCCGGTTGTCCTCCTTTTTCATATAAAAAGCATCGTGTACTATGTAAATCGTTAATGCGGTAGCTATCCGGTCTTTCCTTTTTACAGCGGCCGGCGGCATGGCCACAACGGTTACAGAAGGTGCATCCCTTTGGTAAGTGTAACAAATTCGGCACCATACCGTCTATACTATATAATCGTTCTTTTTTATCATCCAGCTGAGGAATGGAGCGCAGCAGTCCTATGGTATAGGGGTGGGATGTATTCCGAAACAGCTCATAGGTTTCCGACTGTTCCATGACTTTTCCCGCATACATGACATATACGTAATCACACACCTCCGCTACCACACCCATATTATGTGTGATAAGTAAGATGGATGTCCCGTGTTCATCACGCAGTTTTCTCATCAATTGCAATATCTGTGCTTCTATTGTGACATCCAGTGCCGTAGTCGGTTCATCTGCTATTAACAGCTCCGGTTCACAGACCATCGCCATACCAATCATAATGCGCTGGCGGAGACCACCGGACAGCTGATGCGGATAGGCATCATAACGCCTTTCCGGCTCCGGAATACCTACTTGCCTGAATATATGCAGGACCTTTTCTTTCGCCTGCTTTTTATCAAGCCCCTGATGCAGCATGATAGCTTCTCTTACCTGCCTCCCCACAGGATATACAGGATTTAAAGAAGTCATCGGCTCCTGAAAAATCATAGAAATCCGATTGCCCCGTATGTGTCGAAGTTCTTTCGGACCGCATTGTAATAAATTTTTACCCTGAAAAAGTATTTCTCCTCCCATAATTTTCCCCGGCTTACGTAACAACTGCATAACCGACATGGCGGTCATGCTTTTTCCACAGCCGGATTCCCCAACCAAGCCAACTATTTTCCCCTTGGGAATCGTAATACTAACATCGTCCACTGCAGGTATCACACCTTTCGAAGTAAAAAATTGTGTTTTTAAATTACGTATTTGTAACGTGTCTTGTTCCATGCCGCGCCCCCTATTGTTCTTTCATATACGGATCTAAAATGTCGCGTAATCCGTCACCTAAAAAGTTAAATGCCAGCGCAATTACCAAAATAGCCACACCGGGTGCAATGGCTATCCATGGGTCTGTAAAAATATACTGCTTACCATCGGAAACCATTAATCCCCAACTGGTAAAAGGCGGCTGTGCCCCAATTCCTAAAAAGCTTAAGCTGGATTCCTGTAGAATATTTGCAGGTATATTTAAGGTAAATAAGACAATTAACGATGGAATACAGTTGGGTAATATATGCCGAAACATAATTTTCAAATTACTGACACCAATGCTTCTGGCAGCCTCAACGTATTCCGATTCCTTTAACGCCAGGGTTTGGGAGCGTACGACTCTTGCCGTTTGCGCCCAGCCTACAATTACAATAGCCAAAAAGATATTTATTATGCCGGCTCCAAGGGTATACATAACCACCATTGCTAATAAAAGCGAAGGAAAGGCCAAAGTAATATCAGCCAGCCTCATAATGACAAAGTCGATTTTTTTTCCATAGTATCCTGCTATTAAGCCTAAAACCGTACCAATCAGCATTGATGCTATGGTCGGAAACAAGCCTATCGATAAAGAGACCCTGGCCCCATACAGCATACGGCTAAAGATATCTCTTCCCAAATCATCCGTACCTAATATATGTTGAAAAGAGGGAGAAATCAGCCGGTTGACCAAATCCTGCTTTGTTTGATCATAGGGAGCAAATACAGGAGCAAAAATGGCCATTATGACAATAATTAGTATAACCAATGCAGAAAAAACAGCCATCTTATTTTGTCTCATCATTAATCCTATCTTTTCTTTCATTAGGCTAAGCCCGTTATTATTCTGTTCCATGCTAACCCTCCGTTCTGATTCTGGGATCGATTAATGAGTATAAAACATCGGCCAGCAGATTTCCCGCTATAATCAGTATCGTAGTAAATAAAACCGTTCCCTGTAACAGCGGCATATCCCTGCTGGAAATAGCATCCACTGCCAGCCTGCCAATACCGGGAATGCTGAAAATACTTTCTGTTATAACGGCACCCGACAGCAGACTGGCCACTTGTATAGCCATCATGGTAACAACCGGCAATAGGGCATTCTTAAATGCATGCCCAACAATAACTGCCGATTCCCTTAAACCTTTTGCCCTGGCCGTTCTTATGAAGTCCTCTTGCAGGATTTCTAATAAATTGCACCTGGTTAGTCTGGATATGGTACCGGCCGAGCTCCAGCCTAATACGACAGCCGGCAAAATAAAGCTTTGCCATGTCTCTACGCCTGACACCGGCAGCAGCTTCCATTTATAGGCAAAGCAATACTGAAACAAAAGAGCCGCCCAGAAAACAGGCATAGAAACACCAACAAGGGAAACTCCCATAAACAGACGGTCAATAATTGTATTTTGTTTTATTGCCGAAATAATTCCTGCCGGAATACCAATTACCCAGGCTACAATAGCAGCTGCAATTGCTAATTTTAAAGTATTGGGAAATGCATTTGCAATTAAAGCTCCAACCGGACGATTCAGCTTATAGGAGGTACCGAAATCTCCATGCAGGGCATTCCATAAATAGCGGAAGAATCGAACCATTACAGGGTCATTTAATCCCATTTCTTCAGTCATTCTTTCAATTACTTCCGGTTTTGCATGTTCTTTCATCATGACGGATACAGGATCACCCGGAAGTACATTCAGCATGAGGAACAATATTAACATGACACCTATTAAGACGGGTATGGATACTAATATTCGTTTCAACACCTTTTTAGCCATTATCTATTCCTTCTTTCTTCTATTTATTGATAGTGCATCCATCCCGGGATAAACGAAAAAATCTGTTATAATTCCTTTAGCCGGGATTCCCTATCAGATAAAAGCAGCGGTTACTATTCAGCCATGCCATTCATAATGTGCCGGAACTAATTATTTAACCAATAGCCGGCATTATGAATGTCTGAATAGTAAATAAAAAGTGTGCATCCGCGGTGCAGATGCACACTGTAAATCGAATCCCCAATTTTTATTCTTCGATTGTCACATTTTGATAGTAGTTATCGGACCATCCATTCCAGGAAACCGTAAAGTTTTTAACTCTGGGATTTACAACAAACAAGTGTTTTACTGAGAATAACGGTACCCAGCTTGCATCATCCTGAATAATTATCTTTTCTAATTCCTGATACTCTGCAATTCTATCAGCTTCGTTAACAATAGCTCTGGCTGCTGCAACACGATCAATGATGTCCGTATCTGTATAGCCCAGGCATCTTCTGTTTGTATTTTCCACCGTTCCAAAGAAGGTGTAAATAAAGTTATCCGGATCGTTAAAATCCGCAGACCAGCTGCTGTTATACATAGCCAATTCACCGGCATTTCTCATATCCAAATAGGTAGCATCATCCAGAACATTTATCGTAACATTAATCCCGATTTCTCCTAACATAGCCTGCACAATCTGGTTCACATTTTCTGTCGTACTGTTGGCTTCTGATGATTGTGAAATCTCAAGATCAAATCCGTCCGGATAACCTGCTTCCGTCAATAATTCCTTTGCTCCCTCAACATCGTAGTTAATGGCAGGTAAATCTTTGTTATATCCAATTAAACCATTTGGTAAAATACCATTTTCTAATGTACCTCTCCCACCAAATAAGGCATCCAAAATAGACTGCCTGTCAATGGCCATCTGGATAGCTTTTCTTACCTTAACATCGTTTAACGGTTCGAAGGACTGATTCATGGCAATATAATAAACACCTACACGATTACCGGAAACAATTTGATCCTTGTATGTATCACTTTCCAAAAAATAATCTGCCTGGCTTTTCGCATACTCTAAATTCAGAATATCGATTTCTCCATTTTCAAACATCATTCTCTGGGTATCTTCATCAGGTACAATCTTGATAACAATACCGTCACAGCCTGGTGCCCCTGCCCAACAGTCTTTATTGGCCTCTAATACCATTTCGCTGTTCACAGTCCAGGATTCGAATTTAAAGTAACCGGTGCCTATCGTTTTAGCCGGATCTATACCAAAATCTGATCCTGCTTCATCTGTGGTCTCTCTATCTAAAATAGAGCAGCCCGGTGTAGATAGGCATGCCAGAAATGCGGCATAGGGCTCTTTTAGTGTCACGGAAAAATTATAGTCATCTATTACGGTAAAGCCTTCCAAAGCAGCTGCCGTCCCATCCTTAAGCTCGTCACTCCCTTTGATCTGGTCCACAATATCTCCATTTAGTGAATTACTATAGGTCAATAATCTGGTAAAGGTATACAGAACATCATCCGATGTCAGATCAGCCCCATTGGTATATTTAACTCCTTCATGCAGTTTAAATGTATACGTTAATCCGTCCTCAGAAATTTTCCAGCTGTCTGCCAGACTAGGTACGATTTCTGATGTTCCGTCATCATTAGCCTTTACCTCAACCAGACGGTTAAAAATATTCATAGATACAAGATAATAATCTGTTGTACACTCCGGATCTACCGTATTGGGATTTGCCAATTCTACAATTTTTAAGAATGAGCCGGTATCAAGGCCGCCCGCCCCCTCTGCTGCTTCCGTGTCTGTTGCTGCGTCTGTTGTTATGCCATCTTCTTTTTCGGCAGAGCTGTTTCCACATCCGGACAGCAGCATACCTGCTGTCAAGGTAAGAGCAAGTAATAAACCAATTCTTTTTTTCATTATGAAATTTCCTCCTTTATTTTTGTGCCAAAATTTATAAAAAAAGATACACCCTTGTTTCCAAGACTGCATCTTTGCACCTTCGCATAAACCTGTCAAATATAAAATTTAAATCTATAATTTACGAATAATACCCTATCCTATAAGGCAAAAAAATCATGTACCAATAAAGCCAGCGACAAATAAATACGTGTATAGTAATCATTCATATTAAGTCCGCAAATGCTTGTAATCTTCTGCATACGATTTAACAGTGTATGTCTGTGTATAAATAATCGGGCTGCTGCTCTTGAGGCATTTCCCTCATGAGACAAATAGACCCGCAGGGTATATACATATTGACTGTCGTTCATTCTGTCATATTCGAATAATTTCTGAAGTGCCTGACTCCCTAAAAGAATAGAACGATTATTTCTCTGAATCCGGTCAAATAACTCAAAAAACGGTATGTTATCATAAGGACATACTCCCCGCTTCGCTTCAATTCTTTCAAGCAATTGAATACAGTCCATACACTGGCCGAAGGCCTCCTCCAATGCTCCGTTTGCCTGCCTGCTGTTAACTCCCACATAATAATTCATATGCTGCCTTTCCGATATCAGTGTAAGGTGTACTGTCAGTTCAAACACCACATCCTGATAAGTGGTATCCTCCTTAAGCACTAAATAAAAAACAGCGTTTCCCTCATCTGCCGTATGAAAATAAAAGTCCCTTTCCCTGGCCTGGGAAAGCAAATACGACTTAATCTGTGAAATGCCTTTTTGAATTGCTCCTTTTATGGCTTCACTATAGAAAACAGGCTGTACGAAAAACAAATATTTTTTTTCATCACAAGCATTATCTGCCTGTTTATTTACTATTGCACCTTCCAGCAATGTCATAAACAAATTCTGTACTTCATTATCCGTTGCTACGGATGTGGAAACACCAATTTCTTCCATCAGCGTATGAATAATTGCTGAAAACGTTAAATGGGGAGGTAGTTCCAGTATGGGAAAAGCATGCTTTTCCGCTTCTTCTAATATGTATTGTGGTATCTTGTCAATATAATAACCAGGCTGTATAGCAAGTCCGCTCACATTACGATCAGCCAATCTCTTTATCAGATCCCGATGTTTCTCTTCCTCATCAAGCTGATATCCTGTTGTAATTAAAAGTTCATTCTGTTGTACGGAATCAGGTGTGTCTAAAATTTCCATTAAATTGACCCATGCTATAGGGTTATGGATTCCTTTTAAACCTGCCACAAGCTTTGATCCTTCTAACATCCCTTGTTCAATAATTTGCCTGATTGTAAGTGCCATAGCCCTTCTTTCTTAAAAACTATTTACATTGATATGGAAATTTATTACTATTGATGAAAATGTCAAATATACTAAAATTATGTAGAAATTTCATTTTTTTAATATCATAGCCCTATTTTATTTCTTTCGTCAAGAGCATTTTTCATACATGGACAAAGTGTCCATCATTCCCTGTTTTTTAAGGACAGTTCGTAGATTGTAACTTGCGAGACTCCCCCGATACAATAACAGTATTAAAAAAATTAATAGGAGACCGTAAATATGAATAGAAATGTATTAATAACGGAATCAATCCATTCAGCCGGGATAGAATTATTACAGCGGCATGGATATCATATCCGAATTGGCAGTGATATTTCGGAGCATACAATTATAAAAGAAGCTGCAGATTGTGATGCCATACTCACACGCAATGCCATTATTACAGAACGTATATTATCCTCCTGTCCAAAGCTGAAAGTGGTGTCTGTCCATGGAGTGGGTGTTAATATTATAGATATGGATGCCGCCGGCAAAATGGAAATACAGGTTACAAATGCCGCCAGGTCTAATCAATCCTCCGTTGCCGAATATACCATCTGCTTACTGCTTTCCCTTGCCAAGCATATTATTTTATATAATAAGGAACTGCAGACAGGCAATTGGAATGTACGTAAAATACATGGTATGGATCTGTCGGAAAAAACCCTTGGTATCATTGGTATGGGCCAGATAGGTACCGCGGTAGCCAAAAAGGCATTTTATGGACTAGACATGAAGGTAATCGGCTATAAACGAAATATCTCTTCGGATGTAAGAACGGATTATGCCATACTTACACCTGACATGAGTAAGCTCATTGGTTCGTCCGATTTTTTATCCTTACATCTTCCTGCGACACCTTTTACCCATCATTTAATTGGAGAAAAAGAATTATCACTTATGAAATCCTCCGCTTATCTCATTAACACCGGAAGGGGAGAAACCATAGATGAAAGCGCACTGATTACCTGTTTAAAAAATAATCAGATCGCAGGTGCTGCCATTGATGTTTTCGATGGAAATATTCCCGATATGAAGAATCCTCTTCTGCATATGCCTAACGTAATCGTAACTCCCCATACGGCGGCCTTCACCTCACAGGCACTGGAACGAATGGCATACCAATCCGCACTTGGCATTGTAGAAGTACTTGAAGGAAAGACTATCACCTTCCCCGTAAATCATCCTCACGCTAATATAAATCATCAGATTTGTTAATTATAAAAAAAAGGAGTATCACATGGAACAGAACGCCGAATTTGGCTTCCGGGAAGCTTTAAGATTACAAAAGGTTCGTTTTTCACCAATACGCAATATGATCGATAAGACCACTGCTTTAAAAAAAAAGGGTAGGGATGTTATCTCCTTTGTTGCCGGCGAACCGGATTTTGCAACGCCGGCACCTATAAAAGACGCCACTATAACCGCTCTTAATCAAAACTATACCCATTACGGATCTAACCACGGATATCCGCTGCTATGCGAAAAAATATCCCGTTTTTTTTATGAGGATACCGGTATCACCTATGATCCTGCCATAGAAATACTTATCACCTGCGGAGGTGCGGAAGCCATTAATCACACGATTCTTGCCACCGTTAATCCCGGTGACGAGGTCATTATCTATACACCCTCCTTTGTAAATTATGAGAATATGGTTACGCTATGCGGTGGAAAGGTCGTGTCAATTCCTCTCAAGGCTGAAAACCAATTTCAGATTAATTTAGCCGAAACAGAAAAAAACATTACCCGCAGAACTAAAATGATTATCGTAAATAATCCCTGTAATCCTACAGGTACCGTATATACCAGAGAAACATTACAGGGACTGGCCGGTCTGGTCAAAAAATATGGACTTTTGTTATTTGCCGATGAAATTTATAATAAGCTTGCTTATGATTTTCCCTTCACTTCAATAGCCGCTTTTCCTGAAATACGCAAGCAGTCCATAATATTGGGCGGATTTTCCAAAACATATGCGATGACCGGATGGCGCTTAGGATATCTATTGACGGATGCCTCCTTATTTCCATCCTTATTAAAGGTTCATCAATATGCGACTACCTGCTGCCCCACCTTTTTACAGGTAGGTTTGGCAAATGCCATTGATCTTCCGGACACAGTATCTGAAGTGAAAAGCATGGTAAAAACCTATGAGAAAAGAAGAAATTGCATGTTAAGTATGTTAAGTCAAATTAACACTCTTCATTGTGTGAAGCCAAATGGAGCCTTTTATCTCTTTATAGACGTATCCGCAACAGGATTGGGCGGCCAGACCTTCGCAGATAAGCTTTTGAAGGAGCAGCTGGTCGCTGTCGTTCCGGGAGAAGGATTTGGAAAGGACTTTTATCATTTTATCCGGCTTTCTTACGCAGTTTCTACGCAAAGCATTGTGGCAGGTATGGATAGAATAAGAACTTTTGTTGAGCATTTATCCTGCTGATTTTCTGATCGCCAGGCATTACCTGCGTAATTAGTAATATCCCATAACATATGTAAAGGGGGATAAATCCCCCTTTCTATCTAAAGCAATCGACAGGAATAGTATTTCACTCATTTTAAGGCCTTAAAGCTATTTGTATATATATTTTGTGAGAATAATTCGATTGCAAATTTTTAATACAATAACTTTTTGGAAAAATATTTCCTAATTTACATTAATCATCCCGTCGATTATATTTTATTATACTCTGTTTTTTCAATATCGTGATTGAAATTTCAAAAACTAATCAAAAAAATTCATTGGATTAATAGGTGACTCGTCTTTCGTCAATTTAAAGTATAAGTTATTTCCCTCCACACTATAGTATTTCGAGGTTTCACTTACATAAGCCAACGTCTGCCCGCTTGCAACAATATCGCCCGCCTTAAACTGTATGTCCTTTAATTGTCCGTAAGTAGCCTTAAAGCCATTGCCTAAATCCATTACCAATGTATTTCCCGTTTCCGCAAAAGACTGTATGGATTCCACTTTACCATTGGCAACAGCTTTAACCGGTGTTCCCACGTCACTTTGAATAATAACCGCAGGATTACATTTATATTGATTTAACGTTGCAAAATATATGGTATTTTCCATATTATAATTTAACAATACATTGCCTTCCACAGGCCATAACAGCTTATCGCTTTCTTTAAAGTTATAAGTAATGGGTGCGGCCTTCGTTTCAAGAGTCTCATTTTCTTCGGCCTCAGAACTGTCTTTTGTCTCCTCCGTCTCCGTTTCCGCCGGAGCTTCCGTTAACGCTGCCGTCTCTTCCGCTCCCTCTGCCGCAGGTGTCCCAGCTTCTTCCGTCGAGATATATTCGTCAGTAGCATCCATAACATTATCTTGTCCAAAATTTACTTTGTCTTCATCATAATTATCTGCCGTAACACTTTCCGTACTTACTTCTGTTTTCTCATTTTCCTCCTCCGATACCGTTTCCATTTCATTAAGATCTACTAAATTTTCTTCTTCATTATCATTTCCATACCTATATAATCCTATTAATGCAACAGCTGATACAAAGCAAACCATTAAAACAATAATAAAGGATTTTTGTTTTAAATACTTGATTGCCTTCCTTCGTCTCATGATAATCACCTCACTGTTATAATTGCCTGATTATCATAATTTATTCATAACATTGCCTGATTTCTATATCATTATAATAATAATTCAAAATAGCTTTGTAATCCTTTCCTTCCGCAGCCATACAGTTAGCTCCGTATTGGCTGAGTCCGATTCCGTGTCCCAGACCTTTGGTGATAATTCTTATCTTTCCTTCAAACTCATCAATGGTAAACGCCGCCGAATTTAATCCCAGACATTCCCGGAATTCTTCACCTGTCATAGTGGTATTACCGACTTTTATGGAATTAATATAGCCTGCCGAATCTCTTTTTTCAATCTGAATACTGTCAAGCAGATTGTCTTCCGTCACCTGTAAATCTTCATTTTTTATCTGCAGGTCTGCGATTACCTCTCCTTTGTCCATTTGAACGGACTGCAGATACTGGTCAGAATTTAAGTCCCAGCTGCTATCCACGCTTTTATAATAAGGATACTTTGAATTGGTTACCATTTCCCCTACATTTCTCGTTTTCCCCGCACTGACTGCATGAAATGAGGGCTCTATGATTTCATCCGCATAATAAATGGCTTCTCCGTATGTTTCTTCTACCGCTTCCGTCAGATATAGATAATTATCATCAAAATTACCCTTTCCCCACGCTTCTTCCATGTCATCCAGTGTCATATACTGTTGTCCTATCTCTTCCTCCGTAATGGTATCCCTGTCTTCCATTTTATTTAAAATATCGGTGCGTATAATAAGTGCCTGCGCTTTTATTGCTTCTTTTTCATAAGCTATGGAAATTTGGGAGGGTAATATGCCGACAATATATTGTTCGATATCTATTTTTTCTTCTCCGCCATTAAAGGATACGATGATATATTTATTTTCTGTTCTGGAGGTATTGGCATCCGTTTTCACATCGCCATTCCATATGATAGCTATAACGTAGGGGAGCAATAGAATCACCAGAATAACCGCCGTCAGGTTTTTAAGTCTTTCTTTCAAAAAATCGCCTCGCCTGTTTTCTTACACTATATGCTTTTACACAATTTATCATGTCAAAAATAAGGCTTATCTTCATAATTTACAATAGTGATATGGGAGGCCCAAAGCCGTCAATATCTGATGCTCCCGTTCATGGCAGGTAAATATAAGAACCTGCCTTTTCTTTTCATACAATAATTGTAACAGCAGGGAAAGTCTTTCTTCATCAAGCATGGCAAAAGCATCGTCTAAAAAGATAGGCAGCTTCACATTAGGATACATGGCTTCTCCCACGGCCAGGCGAAAACAAAAATAAATCAAATCCATGGTTCCCCTGCTCACCTGTTCCAAAGGAAGTATTTTATTATGATATTTAACGGACATTTGTAAATTTTCGTTGACGAACAGTTTCTCATATTCCCCCTTCGTTATCCTCCTCAGGTAATAGGAGGCTCTTTCCTGAAAGGCGGCCCCTGCCGTCTCCTCCATTTGTTTGGCAGCTTCTGTTATTCTTAGGGCAGCTTCTTTTATTGCCGCTATTTCCGTCTCCACTTCCCTTTCCTTTTCATCCTTCCTAAAACATTCTTCTAATTCTTCTTTTAAATTAGCAATCCAGATTTCTTTTTCTTTTTTATCTTCCTTTAATTTTTCAATCTTCCATAAGAGCTCCTGTTCTTTGGTATCATTTGAATTTTTTCCCCGATTTTCATAACGTAGCTTCACCACTGCTGTTAAAACACCAAAAATACAGAATAATATGGCAATAGCAAAAGCCTCCGAAAGAATGTTTTGGGAAATCATGCAGTAGAACATTCCTATGCCGGCAAAAAGTAAAAAAATAAAGCCCGGAAGGAATTTATTTTTTCTTACCTTATTTTCATCCTGTTGTCTGATAATATTTTCAGGTATCCGGAGCTCTGCTTGTTTATTCTCCGTAAGTTCACATTGTTTATCCAGATTTTCCTTTTCTTTTTCCAAAAGATTAAGCATACTATTTATTTTAAATGCATTATTTTCTTTCATTTGCAAATGCCGCTTTAGTTCCGTTTCCCATTTTTTCTGTTCCTCTCCCAGCTTTTGCAGGGCTCCGGTAATATTGATATAGGAGTCTCCATTATAATTCACTATATAATTTTTAAGCTCTCCTAAAAGGCTTTGATCCGTTTCTCCTTTTAACTGCCCTATGGATATGGTATTACGATAAGTGCTTTCCGATAACCCTTCCAGGATTGCTTGTAAATCTCCTTCCTCCAAAGATAAGATTTCTCCGTCATCTTCATTGATAAATACGGACCGTTTATCATGTTTATAAAAATTTCTTTCAATCAAAAAATTTTTGCCTTCTATTTGAAATTTCATTTTACCGCTATAGTTCACATACTCCTCCCAGGGCTCATATAAGCTGTAGGTATCCTTTTTGGACTGTCTGCCCCTTTGTTTTTCTATGCCGAAAAACATGCCCTGGATAAAGGTATGCAGGGTAGACTTTCCCGAGCCGTTCCCGCCGTGAATAATATTAAGTCCCTCATGAAAAAATAATTGCCTGTCATGAAAGCATCCGAAATTTTTCAGGTAAATTTCTTTAATCAGCAAACCGCATCCTTCTTTCAATTCTTAATGATTCCTTACTCTAACAGTGCACCTAATCCATATTGTAAAGCTTTATTATTTTCATCAATCATTCCGTCTTTTACAAACCCCTTCAGGAACCGTCCGGCTACGTCTTTTTCATGCTCCCTTTGGAGTTTTCCATAATCATACAGGGGTCTGGTCCGGTCATATATCTCCACTATATTGCCTAATGGCAGCAGCTGTTCTTCCTCCAGCCTCAAATGTGGATTACGAAGCCCCTCCACTACAACTTTAAATATGTTTTGCTTCCCTTCCTTTTCAATTTCCTTACGTAATTTTTCTTTTAATTCCGCCATTGTTACGGCCGGTTCCATTCCCATCCTTATTGTTTTGTATTGTCTGGAGGAAAAAGATATAAATTCGGCACGAAGGCTCCGTTTTTCTCCCTCACAGTAATAAAAACCATGCTCTCCCGTATCATTGATATCCAAAGGCTCCGGCGCACCGGCATTTATAATCCTGTTCTTTTCCAATACCATCGGTTTATGGATATGTCCCAGGGCTATGTAAGTAAATTTACTGCTTATTAATATCTCCTTTTTGTAAGGAATATGCTTTTCGTCTCCTCCATGAGCCAGCAGTATATGTATGTGATTATCCGTCAGGGAAGGCAGGTCGTGGTATAATGGCTCTCTAATCTCTCTTGAAAAATAACTTAAGCCATATATCCGCGTTTGCAAATCCTTCAGGTATATACTTTGAAGCTGCTTTTCTTTCAGAAAAAACACATTAGGATTCCATGTGAATTTTTCATAAAAGGAACCGCTCTTTATATAATCATGGTTGCCTGCTATAAAAACTACCCTTGTATGTTTTAATTGAGAAAATAAATAATTCACTTCCTGTAATTCCTTTAATAGGGGCTGCCTGTGAAACAGATCTCCTGCGATAAGCAATAAATCCACATCTTTTTTCCGTGCAAAGGCAAGCATCCTTTCAAAGGTATTCCAAATTTCATTCTTCCTGGCTTCGCTCCATGGTTTCCCTTTGTCCGGTACACATCCCAAATGAATGTCTCCGGTATGTATAAATTTCATATTTCCCTCCGTTCCTGCTGTTTTGCACTTACATTCCTTCCCACTAAGCTCGAAGGTACCTCGCTAA